>CAZNAP010000030.1:0-25126 GCA_964571145.1 uncultured Lachnospiraceae bacterium
TAAGTAACAGTAAGCTTTGCAACCTAAGGAGATTTATAGTACAATCATAACTATAAGGGTAACGACTTATTATTCTGGTTTATGTGAATATGAGTAATGAACAAAATTTTTTACTGCAAGGAGGAAAACCATATGCCATGTCCGGAAAAATTTAGCGAGTCTTTGGTTAAGTTTAATGTAGAGCAGAAAGTAGTGGATGAAATCCAAAAAGGTTATGAAGATCTTGTATCAAAATCTCCGAAGAAAGAGAAGGCCGCTTATTTTAAACGTGCTGTAGATATTATGGATGAGAAGCTTGCACCTGAACAGGTACAGGAAATTTTGGAATCGAATGCCTGTTGCAAAACAGGTACACGCAATAAGGCATCTAAAGAGTTTGCACAAATGTATGCCGAATTACCATTGGAAGAAAAACTAGATAAAATATCAAATGCGCATCATTTAAATATGGGTAGTCCTGAGCTTACCGAAGACGGAACATTACGTGTACACGCTATTTATTATATTAAGGGAGACAGATTTGAATGTGCCTGCTCAAACTTTCACAATTTAAAACGTGATTATCGTGTCTCTAGAAGTTATTGTTATTGCTGCGGCGGACATTTCAAGTATCATTATGAAATTATGTTGGGTCTAAAGCTGAGGCTTAAAGGAGTGGATTCTTCTCCGTTAGATACGGAAGGTGGAGATCCCTGTATATTTGATTATGAAATTATTTGTCAGTGATCGAAAATTTTATAAAACAATTTTACATATTGCATTACCTACAATTTTTCAAGGACTCATAACCATTGGCGTTAATTTGATGGATACCATTATGCTAGGGAATTATGGTGAAATTCAGCTGTCAGCATCTTCGCTGGCAGGTGATTTCATCAATATCTATCAAATTCTCTGTATGGGTCTGGGTGGCGGTGCCATGGTATTAACCGCACAGTATTGGGGAAGCAAGGACATTCTTTCCATTAAAAAGATTACTTCCATGATGTTTAAAATTGCTTTAGTGATATCCGTTTGCTTTATGGGAGTAGTTTATTTCTTTCCAGCAGAAATCCTGCATATTTACACCAAGGATGTGGCGGTGATTGATAAGGGCGTTATTTACCTATCGGTCAGTGCGATTACTTTTCCGCTTATGGCGATTAATTTGACATTGTCTATTATTTTACAATCAGTGCGACAGGTGCGTGTTCCGCTTGTCACAGCGATTGTTTCTTTTTTTGTGAATATATTTGGAAACTGGGTATTTATATTTGGTAATTTGGGTATGCCGGAACTTCAAATTAAGGGAGCGGCGATCGGAACCGTCATGGCCAGAGCTGCCGAAGCTTTGGTGGTCGGAATTTATTTCTTTGGCATCGATAAGAAAATTGGTTTTCGTTTAAAAGATTTGTTCTTATCCGGAAAAGGGTATTATCGTAAATATATCCTTTATAGTTTACCTGTATTATGCTCGGATGCACTTCTGGCATTTGGAAACAGTGCCATCGCTGTAGTAATGGGACATATAGGCGCGTCCTTCGTGGCAGCCAATTCGATTATCAGTCAGATGATGCGTGTCACTACGGTTTTGAATCAGGGAATATCCAGAGCCAGCGGTGTTATGGTTGGCAACGTACTGGGAACAGGAGAAAAAGAAAAGGCATATAGACAATCAGTTACCTTTGTAGCTTTGAGTTTTCTGGCAGGCATTGTAGCTGCCGGGCTGGTACTCCTGGCTACCGGGCCCTTGATTAGTTTGTTTGCTGTTTCGGAGGAAACCATTCAAATAGCATATGAATTGGCCAATGCCGTGGCGGTAATGATGATTTTTCAGACCATGCAAGGGACGCTGACTAAGGGTGTTTTACGTGCCGGCGGAGATACCACCTTTTTACTGCTGGCAGATGCAGGCTTTTTGTGGCTGCTTTCGATTCCGCTTGGTTATTGGGTTGGTATTGTGTGGAAATTGCCTGCTTTTTGGGTCTATATAGCTTTGCGTGCCGATTTTGTGGTGAAAACAATTCTATGCTGTATGCGGCTGAAGAGTCGCAAGTGGATTCATGTTTTGAAGGAAGTTGAAATGAACGATTCAAAATGATATACTTGGAAACATTAAGAGGATCATGAATATGGAAAAGTATTTAAAAGAATATATTCAAGAATTGGAAATGTTGACAGAGGTGTGGAATCAAACAGCGCCAAAAGCGGAGCAGCGAAGCGAAATCAAGGCCAATATATTGACTAAAATTTCTTTTTTTCAGCATGAGCGATTCATTCATTTAGTAGTAACGGTCACTTTTGCGTTATTAACAGTACTGTCTTTGATTTTGTGCTTTTTGTGCGATTCTTTGTTCATTTTTGTACTGCCCATTCTCTTTTTAATTCTTTTAATTCCCTATGTGAGACACTACTATATCCTGGAAAATGGGGTTCAGAAACTATATCATTTGTATGACAGACTGCCATAGAAGGCGAGTCAGAGGAAAAAGTAATTATGTTGTATCAAATTCGTAACGGTGCAGTTCGCTTTGGCGCTACTACCGTTTTGGAAAATATTAATTTTGAAATCAGAAATACCGAAAAGATTGCTGTAGTAGGGCGAAATGGTTGCGGTAAAACCACTCTGCTGAAATTAATTGCAGGTGAAGTGGATTTATCCAAGAGAGACAGTGACGAAGACGTCTACATTGCGCGGGCGGGTAAACCGACGATTGGCTACTTAAAGCAAATGAGTTTTGCGGATGAAAGTGTCCTGATGGATACAGAAGTGCGCAAAGTATTTGCACCGATTCTGGCTATGCAGGCTAGAATGGAGCAGCTTGTGCACCTCATGGATGAAGAGCGGTCAGAGAAGCTGATTCAGGAATATGCTGATTTACAGGAGCGATTTCAAGATATCGGCGGTTATTTTTATGAAAAAGAATATGATTTAATGATCACTAAATTTGGCTTTAAAAAAGAGGATAAACAAAAGCCTTTAAGTGAGTTTTCCGGAGGACAGAAAACAAAAATAGCGTTTATCAAATTATTGCTGGAAAAACCGGATATTCTTTTGCTGGATGAGCCTACCAATCACTTGGATATTACTACAATAGAGTGGCTGGAAGCGTATTTGCAGGACTATAACCGTGCAGTGGTAATCGTATCGCATGACCGTGTTTTTTTGGATCGTATTGTCAGTGTGGTTTATGAAATAGAGTATCAGACTGCTAGACGATATGTGGGCAATTATACCCGTTTTGTGGAACAAAAACGGATGAATTATGAGAAGCAGATGAAGGATTATCGTCTGCAACAGGCAGAAATCGAAAGGCTGTCCAATCTTGCGGAGAAGTTCAAACATCATCCAACCAAGGTATCCATGGCACACTCAAAGCTTAAAAGTATTGAGCATATGGAAAAAATAGACGCACCTGATCGATTTAATACCAAAACATTTCATGCTGATTTTACGCCCAATAAGGAAACCGGTAAGGATGTTTTATCAGTGAAAAATCTGGAAATCGGCTATGACAGCGTATTGTCCCGTGTCACATTTGAAATGAAACGAGGACAGCGACTGGGCATTATCGGTGGTAACGGAATTGGCAAATCCACTTTCTTAAAAACTTTAATGGGACAGATTCAGAGTCTGGGAGGCGAGTTCAATTTTGGCAGAGATGTTGAAATTGGCTATTTCGACCAGCTTATGGCGCAGTTTAGCAGTGAAAAGACGGTCATTGATGAATTGTGGGACGAATTTCCGACTTTGACCCAGACAGAAGTTAGAAACGCACTGGGTGCATTTTTATTTTCGGGAGATGATGTATTTAAGAAAATTTCCATGCTGTCCGGAGGCGAGCGGGTCAGGCTGGCACTCTGCAAACTATTAAAAAGAAAACCTAATTTCCTGATTTTGGATGAGCCTACTAACCACATGGATATGATTGGCAAAGAAACTTTGGAGTCCATGTTGCGTGATTATACCGGTTCGATTGTATTCGTATCTCATGACCGTTATTTTGTGAAGCAGGTATCAACGATTCTCTTGGTTATGGATGAAGCTGGCAGCCGTTTTTTCCAATTTGGCTATGATGACTATATGGAGAAAGAAGCCGCTAAAACCAAGGAAGAATTTCTGCAAGCAACCAAAGACCGACGCGCAAAAGGTGTTATACAGCCTAAAACAGCGCAGATTAATTATAATCCGGGCAAGGAACTGGCGAAGGTAGAGAAGAAGCTGGAGAAGACTGAGAGCCAGATGGAAGAATATGAAACGCTGGTGCAGTCATTGAAAGATGAGTTGCTGAATCCTGAGATTGCTTCCGACTATGTTAAATTAGGAGAAATTCAGGAAGAAATCGATCAAAAAGAACAGGAAATATTAGATTTAATGAACACTTGGGAAGAATTGTCTTCGCTTCAGGCGGCAATTCAGCAGGAAATCAACGAAAGATAGAAATAAATTAAAAAAATAAATTTAAAAAATAAATAAGGAGAATGTAAGATGTTTAAAAACAAGCAGGGAAAAGTAAGGTCTGGATTTAATATTTTACTGGTTATAATCATTTTTTTCGTAGGAACGATTGCGGTGTCAACGATAATCAGTTTGGTAGCAACGTTCATCTTAATGGCAACCGGCGATTTGACAATTGTTGGGGCACAACCTATTTTGACAGAACGCGGTACTGCGATTAACAACACACTGATTCAAGCTACGATGATTATTCAGGAAGTAACTTGTATTTTAGTAGTGGTGATCGCCTGGACCAAGGTTATGAAGAAAAAACTGTCTTTAATGGGAATGAAGAGTTTGAAAAATAGTGGTAAAGAGTTCGGAGTTGGATTGGGAATTGGAATCATTGCAATTTTATTGGTGTTTGCTGTGATTATGCTGACCGGAAATGCTAAAATTACGGATTGGACACCACAATTTTCATGGGGTATTGTTTATTCCTTCATTGCGTTTGTTTTTGTTGGATTTGCTGAAGAAATGCTTGGAAGAGGCTATATTATGGGTGTTCTCAGACATACGGGAAATAACAAATATGTTGTTTTTGTTTTATCCATGATTATCTTTTCTGCGATGCACAGCCTGAATTATGGAATGAATGCTGTATCTTACCTGAATTTGTTTTTGATAGGTGGCGCATTTGCATATATGTATTATAAATCAGGGAATCTGTGGATGTGCATCGGTTATCACATTACATGGAATTTTGTGCAAGGTTTGGTAGGATTTCCGGTCAGTGGAACCAAAAGCGCCAAACTGTTTGATTTAGTATATGAGACGGATACTATTTGGAATGGCGGGGCTTTCGGACCGGAAGGCGGTTTGTTTGTAACTGCAATTACTATTTTGATTATTATTTTTACATATGTATATTACAAAAATAATGATTATGATTATATGGCAGAAGATACTTCTGCAGTGAGTGAGATGCATGAGTAGAAGAAATCAAAGAAAAAAGAAAAAGCATGTATTGCTCATTATATTCATTATTATTCTAGTATTTGCCGGTGGTTGGTATTTACTGGTAAGCAAGATTTGCGATAAAATGAATCTTGTTCCACCGACACAGACTTCAGAAGAATCAGAAAAACAACCTTATAAAGAGAAGGGTGCTGTTAATATTCTTCTGATTGGAAGTGATTCTAGAGAAGATGATGAAGAGGGAAGATCTGATGCAATGATTTTATTATCCATCAGTGATAATACCAAAACCATTCAGATGATTTCACTTTTGCGCGATATGTATGTGGAAATACCGGGACATGATGGTAACAGGTTAAATGCTGCTTATGCATACGGTGGTCCGGAACTGCTCATGGATACCATAGAACAGAATTTTGACATACCGGTCAACCGCTATATGGTAGTAAATTTTGAAGCGTTTGCCAATTTAGTAGATGCAGTCGGAGGCGTGGAGCTGGAGCTGACCAATGAAGAAGTACAGTATGTGAATGGTTACCTAATCGAGTACAACATGCTTACAGAGCGGCCGGAAGGAACGGATTATTTGGATCCTGCGGCAGCAGGAAAATTGCACTTGAATGGAGCACAGGCACTTTCGTATAGCAGAAATCGGTATATTGGAATGGATTTTGGTCGTACTGAACGACAACGAAAGGTGCTCTCGGAAATTGTTAAAAATTTACCCAAGGCATTGATTACCAATCCGGTTGAACTGGCAGATGGACTGTTACCGAATTTGACCACTAACTTGACGAAGCAAGAGTGTTATCTGCTCAGTTTACAGGCGGGCAAGCCATTTTTATATAATATTGAGCAAGGCTGTGTACCGGTAGAAGGCACCTATGAAGCTGCAAATATTCGTGGCATGGAGGTTTTACAAATAGATTTTGACAAGAATAAAGAATACCTGCAGAACTGCATCTATGATAAAAATTAGTTACTTTAGGAACAAATAAAGCATAAATAGAGGTACAATATATAACCGCAGCAATAGTTTATTGCTGCGGTTGATTTTCTTCTGTTCGGTTTATGCGTATAGTTTATCTAATATGTGTTAATTAATCGTTCGGATCAGTGCCGAGTGACTAGGGGATGGGGGAAAAACATGTGGAGAATAGCAGTATGTGACACGATATGGCTTGATACAAAACAGTTATCGGAAATCATTGAACAATGGGGAAGAACAAATTTTTTGAATCTACAGCTGGAACAGTTTAGAAGCGGGGAGGAAGTACTTGGCGATATTGCGGATAACGGTGACTTTACTGCTATTTTTTTGGACGTAGAGTTACCGGGAATCAATGGGGTTAGAACAGCCAAAATCATTCGAGACCGAAACAGGTATGCAACGATTGTATTTGTTTCACAACTTCAGAAATATTACAGACAAATTCTGGAGTTGAGTAATAGCTATTATCTGGATAAACCAATTATGCAGGATAAGGTATACGGCGTGTTGGAGCAAATGCTGGAAGACAATCACGGTCTATACGAGTGCCTGACATTTCGCTTTGACAGGCGAACACATATGATTCGATTACAGGAAGTTTTATACTTTGTCAGCGAGAAGCGAATCATCAGAATTTATATGGAAAATGGAAAAGAATATGTTTATTATGAGAAGTTGGATAATTTAGATGAAGAATTATCCGAATATCTCACATCTTTTTTGCGTATTCATAAATCCTACTTGGTTAATACCAAACAGATTAAACAGTTTCAAGGAGAGCAGCTATTAATTGCGAATGGAGATTTGTTACCAATTAGCCGTGAAAAGAGAAGTGAAATCAACCGATATCAGTCGAAACTGGTCTAGATCAGATAAATAATGACCTGTTTAGCAACATTTTTGGACATAATTGTACTTTTGAGTTGAAGTAAGATATACTTGAAAAGGACAAAACTTACTTGCGCAGAAGCCGGATGTATACATTATCTTTAATGGGCAGGGGAAATCCCTGCCTCATGTCTATGATGAAAAGAATAGATTGCTGAACATTAGTCGCTTGGATAAGCACCAAGTGACTAAGCGGAGGTTTTCCAGTGGGAATTGATTATGAGGATTTAGGCAGACAAATCAAAAAGCAGCGTGTACGAGCAGGTCTTTCACAAGCGGAACTGGCAGCCCGAGCTGACATATCTGTACAGCATATCTGCAATGTGGAAAATGCACATACGAAAATTGGCTTGAACAAGTTGGTTTGTGTTGCAAATGCCATGGGAATTACGGTTGACCAGCTTCTTTGCAGCAGTCTAAAAGAAAATCGTGCAATTTATAGTAATGAAATTGCAATTATCATAGAGAAATATTCGGAATCAGAATTACGAGCGTTGCCTGAGTATCTACGTTACTTCGGCTATATCAGCGAATTGATTCAAAAAACACTTGATGACTAGTCACTCGGTGTTCAGATAAGCACCGAGCGACTAAAGAGCTTGCTATCCGACGAGCTCTTTTTTTGTAGAATAAAGGGTATTTTTTAGGATGTACTTTTCTCATCGGATTGCGTTGTGATATTCTGGTTCTTGTGATAAAATATTATTGGATTCGTATGATTATTGACTGAAAACAAGAGGTAGATTCACATGAAATTACTCAGTGTAGTGGTACCCAGCTATAATGAACAGGAAAATATTGCTGATTTTTATCAGGAATTCTTAAAAATTAAAGATGCTTTTAGTAAGAAAGATATTGAATTAGAACTTTGGTTTATAGATGATGGTTCCACAGATCAAACTGCGCAGGAAGTTAAAAAATTAATTAAAGCGGATCAAAAAGTACATCTGCTGAGCTTTTCGCGAAACTTTGGCAAAGAGGCGGCTATTTTTGCAGGGCTCCAGAAAGCCACCGGAGATTATGTGGTGTTTATGGATGCAGACTTACAGGATCCGCCGGCACTGTTACCGGAGATGTATGAGTTTTTGGAGCAGGGCTATGACTGCGTTGCGACCAGAAGAGTGACTAGAAAAGGGGAACCTAAAATACGATCCTTTTTTGCAAGAATGTTTTATCGCATTATGAGAAAAATTTCTAAAACTGAAATCGTGGATGGGGCAAGGGATTACCGCCTGATGACCAGACAAGTGGTGGATGCACTTCTTTCCATGCATGAATATAATCGCTTTACCAAAGGTATTTTTGGCTGGGTTGGCTTCAAGACGAAATGGATGGAATTTGAAAATGTGGAACGTAAGAAGGGCGAAACCAAGTGGTCCTTCTGGAAACTGTTTATTTACTCGCTGGAGGGAATTACTTCTTTCTCCACAGCTCCGTTGGCCTTTGCTTCCTTTATGGGAGTGCTGTTCTGTTTGGCAGCATTTGCATTGATTATATTTACAATTATCAGAAAAGCCATATTTGGAGATCCTACCTCAGGCTGGCCGTCATTAGTATGTATTATTGCACTGGTGAGTGGGGTGCAGCTGTTTTGTCTGGGAATAGTAGGACAGTATTTAGCAAAAACGTATATGGAAGTTAAAAGAAGACCAATCTATTTAATAAAAGAGGAACTATAAATGGATGCCGCAGATAAGCTGGTCAGTATTATAGTACCGGTGTTTAACGCAGCTGCTTATATCCAAGAGACCATAGACATGGTTCAGAAGCAGACCTATCAGGAATGGGAACTGCTGTTAATAGATGACTGTTCTACAGACCATAGTGTGGAAGTGATTAAGGACTGTATTAGTTCGAAAGAAACCAGAATACGATTGATTTCGAAGGCGGTCAATGAAGGTGCAGCCAAAGCCAGAAACACAGGCATAGATGCAGCAAAGGGCAGATATATTGCTTTTTTGGATGCTGATGATGTATGGAAACCGGACAAACTGTCGCGTGAAATGGCATTTATGGAAGAAAAGCAAGTGGCGTTTGTGTTTACCTCTTATGAATTTGGAGATGAACATGCCAATGGGACGGGGAAGATAGTCCATGTACCTGCCGTACTGACTTATCGAAAAGCACTTTCCAGAACGGTTATTTTTACTTCTACCGTACTTTTGGATCTAGATAAAACCGGAAGAGAACTGATTCATATGCCGGCAGTTGCCAGTGAAGACAGTGCAACCTGGTGGAAAATACTAAGAAATGGTTTTTGTGCTTATGGATTGGACGAGGTACTGGTTATTTACAGAAGACCGGCCAAGTCTTTATCGTCCAATAAATTGATAGCTGTTAAAAGGATTTGGAATCTTTATCGGCAGGAGGAACAATTATCCCTGCTTAGTAGCTGTACTAATTTGTTTTTTTGGGCCTTACGAGCTACATTGCGAAGACTTTAACAAATTGCTGGGTTCAATGTCCGGTAATTAAGAGGTAAGAGGTGCTTAAGTGAAACGATTTGAATCGATTAAAAGAATGATTGTGCTGTGGCTGAGTTATGTAGGCTTGTTATTGCAGACAATAATTTATGGATATATTTGGTTGGAACAGTACTATCCCATTGTTAATAATTTTAATAGAGGTTTAAAATTCCATCAAAACGGACATTTATTAATTATTGCTATTTATTTACTATTACTGTTTTTCTTCACGAATACTTACGGTGGTTTGAAAATAGGTTATTTAAAACCTATGGATGTATTCTTTTCGCAGCTTTTTGCACTATTAATAGTCAATATAATTACATATTTCCAGATATCGCTGATGAACAACTGGCTGGTACCGGGAAACATTTTTGTGGTAGCTACTATTGTACAGTTGGTGGTAGCAGCGTTGTGGACGGGGCTTTGCAATGCTGTTTACAGAAAGGTCTTTCCACCAAGAGAAATGCTGCTGGTTCATGGAAAACGTGGAACAGAAGATATTTTAAGAAAATTTGCTTCTCGTAAGGAAAAATATAAAATTGTCAAATGTATTAATATAGAAGAAGGACTGAGCCGTATTGAAGAGGAAATTCAAGGAAAATATGGAGCAGTTGTATTATGGGATATTCCCACAGTAGATAGAAATAAACTGCTAAAGTATTGTTACAGTCAATCAATTCGTGTCTATATGATGCCTAAAATACCGGATGTTTTGGTGAAGGGTTCCGATCAGTTACATTTATTTGATACACCGATTCTGCTTACTAGAGAGTATGCACTGACCGTAGAGCAGAGAGTTGCCAAACGATTGATTGATATTGTATGCTCCATTATTTTACTGTTGTTAACATCCCCTTTTATGCTGATTACGGCAATTTTGATTAAATGCTATGATAAGGGGCCGATTTTATACAAACAGACGCGTTGCACCAGAGATGGCAGACAATTTCAGATTATGAAATTTAGAAGTATGCGTGTGGACGCCGAGAAAGACGGAGTGGCCAGACTTGCATCCAAAAATGACCGCAGGATTACACCAATCGGTCGTTTAATCCGGGCTGTTCGCGTAGACGAATTGCCACAGTTGTTTAATATATTAAAAGGAGATATGTCTTTCATCGGTCCAAGACCGGAGAGGCCGGAAATTATTGAACAATATCTGAAGGAGATGCCGGAATTTGCATTTAGAATGAAAGTGAAGGCTGGCCTAGCCGGATACGCACAGGTTTATGGGAAGTACAATACGACTCCTTATGATAAACTGAAACTGGACTTATCTTATATTGAAAATTACTCTGTATGGCTGGATTTGAAAATTATGCTTTTGACCTTAAAGATTTTAATCAAGCCGGAGAGTACAGAAGGAATAGAACACACACAGATTACAGCAATGAAGACAGAAACGGGAGAAGCTGAAAAAGGTGGGAAATAAGAAGATGGGCATGAATGAAGAATATTTAAAACAGGGAGTTGACCTAAAAAGGCTGATGCTGTATTTTCAAAAGAAAATATGGCTGGTGATTATGCTGGCTATTCTTGGCGGAACACTGGGAGGTGTTATTTATCAGGTGGTCAAGGCGGTCAGGATGCCGGTAGAATATGCATCTGTATCCAAACTATATATTAGCTTCGGACATGATGAAAATGGGGATGTTTATCAGTATTATAATGGGTATACCTGGAATGATTTGATGGGAACAGATCCGATTATTGACATCATTATGCTGAACCTGCCCGGTTATGAGAAGAATGAAGTGCGGGAATCGATTACCGCTGAAATCTTATCGGATATACGTCTCCTTACAATTACTGTAAAAGGCGGAACAGAGAAGTATGTCAGAGAGATTAGAAAAGCTGTCGAAGCCGGTCTTATTGAATATGCACAACAAAGTGAAGAATTAAAACAAATCAAAGTAATTCGTTCAGGTGCACCCGAGCGTGTTTTCTGGGATGACAGAACCACTCAGGCATGTACAGCCGGTGCGGTTGTATTTGGTGTGTTATCGTTTCTTTTCCTATTAGCTTCCTATGCACTGGATGAATCGGTATATGTGCAAGAGGATGTTGAGAAACAGTATGGCGTGAAGGCATTGGGAATTTTAACCAGAAATCAGAAAGGCTTACAACCTTATGCAAGAGAGTTAAAGGCAAATCTTTCTTATCTAGTGGGCGAACAAAAGTCAGTTACGATTTTGGATATGGGTAATCATGGAGATATGCGTAAATTAGAGTTGGAGCGACTTATGAATGGCGTGGATACGGAAATATTAGGTGCTGAGATTCGCTCGGAAGAAGAATTTAGTTGGAGCTTTCCTGAGGAAGTGGAGTCGGCTTCAACGGAGAAGCCAAAGGACGCTGATGAGTGGCAGGTGCTTGCATTTAATGAAAATATTATGTCAGAGGAAGAATGCAAGAAAATCAGAGAAAGCAACGGCGTAGTAATCCTCATGCCCTTCGGAACAGATGTGGGGAGAAAGACGCAGCGTATGCTGAGTTTATTGCACAATCAGGACTGTACGATACTTGGCATGATTATCGAGCAGGCTGATGAAGAATTCTTGAATAGATACTATGCATAATGAGATTAAGTAATAAAAAATTGAGTATTAGAATGAAGCAGTAGAATTAATTAGTTGTAGTAGAAGTAGTTAGTTATAGAAGAAACAGGAATGAGGAAAAGTATGGGCTTACAGGTGCTGGTGGCAGCGGTCAATAAAGAGGTGAAGCAGCTGGTCGATGGTATGAATCTGGAAACAGAAGCAATTATCATTAATCAGTGCGACCAATATGCCTATGAGCAATTTCAACATAAGGGAAGAACAATATCCTGTTTGTCTATGGCTGAACGAGGTGTTGGATTAAGCAGAAACACAGCATTAATGCGTGCTAGCGAAGAATTTTGTTTGTTTTCAGATGAAGATATTGTGCTGTATAGCGGATATGAAGAAATGGTTTTACAGGCATTTAAAGAAAATCCGAATGCAGATATTATTACCTTTAATTTCAAAGTAGATGCTTCCCGGCAGACTTATTATAACAGGAAGCAGAAAAGAATTCGTTGGTACAGCTATGGTAGATATCCCACTTACGCAGTGGCAGCCAGAACGCAGGCACTGCATCGTGCAAATGTAAGTTTCTCTTTATTGTTTGGCGGGGGTGCGAAATACAGCAACGGAGAAGACAGTCTTTTCCTACATGATTGTCTGAAAAAGGGATTGCATCTTTATGCACACACGCAGGAAATTGGGGAAGAAATATACAGAGAATCTACCTGGTTCCAAGGGTACAATCAGAAATTTTTCATAGACCGCGGGGTTTTATATCACTATTTATATGGCTTTATGGCAAAGGTTTTTTCGTTTCGCTTTTTGTTTGCTCATAGGGGAGAAATGTTGACAGAATATTCAATTGGTGAAGCTTACAGACTCATGAAACAGGGTATAAAAGAAGGAAAATAAGCAGTATCGCAGGAAACCTGCGATATGCAAGAGGTGTAGTGTGAAATGATTTTATATATTATGGCAGCCGCAGTGACCGTTTCGTTAGGATTGCTGGTGAAAAATCATTATGTAGTACAATCCAATAAAATAAGCAGACAGCAGATGCTGAATGGCGTATGTCTGGTATCTGTTTTTTTGATTTTATTTGCAATTTCGGCTTGCCGTTTAAATGTAGGAAATGATTATGCCAAATATGTGGAGTTTATGCACTTGATTAATTGTGATGCTTTTGTGCCCACAGAATTTGGATTTAACAGTATTGTTCGGTTGTTATATTGCATCAGTGGATTTGAAAATTACCTGCTGGTATTTGCTGTTTTTGCATTCGCGACACTGGCACTCTTTTTAGTGGCAATTTATAAACAGGCTGACTCTTTTGCATTCAGCTTCTTTTTATTCATGGCTTTTGGCTATTATTTCCAATCTTTTAATACAGTACGTTATTATCTGGCACTTGCTATTGCTTTGATTTGTATCCCGTATGTTCTTCGAAAAGAGTGGGTGAAATTTATCTTTTTCATCTTATTAGGTGCCACGCTACATAAATCCTTACTGGTGGTGATTCCGCTTTATATTTTGGCAGCTCATGTCTGGAAAAAATGGCAGCTGGTTTTGGCAGCGGCATTTTGCTCCACCTTTTTCTTCCTACAGGATTTCTACCTTAAAGTATTGATCACTTTATATCCGACTTATGAAGATACAGAATATTTGGAGGGCGGTACCAGCCTGATTAATATTCTTCGCTGTTTAGGCGTGCTGATTTTGGCATTGCTTTGTTATAAAAATGTAATTAAGGATAATAAGAGAAATCGCTTTTATTTCTATTGTAATTTGGGCGCACTGGTTATGTATGTGTGCTGTTCCTTTTTACCCGTTATTTCCAGAATTGGTTATTATCTGACTATTACACACATTTTTTTCCTTCCGGCATTGTTGTCCGGTATTGAAAACAAAAAATTAAAGAAGCTGTGCAGTGTGGGGGTCATCATTGCAGGTTTGCTGTATTTTATAGTGTTTATTTTGTTGAAGGCCGGTAATAATGGACTGCGGATTTTGCCTTATGAGACATTTCTGTTCCATGATATGGTACCAATCCTTTCTGATGTTAATTAGGAGAATTTCATATGTCACCATTTTTTTCGATTATTGTTGTCTGCCTGAATCCGGGGGAAAAGCTGATAACTACGTTAAGAAGCATAGAGGAGCAAACATTTCATGATTTTGAGGTGATTGTGAAAGATGGGCTGTCCACAGACGGCTCACTTGATTATGTGCAGGAATTAGTCGCACAATGGAAGCATAAGGATTTGGATCTTCGCCTGATTTCAAAAAAAGATTCCGGTATTTATGATGCTATGAATCAAGCAGTGACAGAAGCCAGCGGCAGGTATATCTATTTTCTGAACAGTGGAGACTGCTTTGCATCCAAAGAGGTTTTGCAGGAAATTGCGAATGGAATCGTTACAGACCGTGGTGAGGCAGAAGTGGCAAAGACTGTTTATTATGGCAATATTTTTGAAAGAAAAACCCAGCAGAAAGTAACTTCAAATCCACATCTGGATGCCTTTGGCTGTTATCGAAATGTACCTTGTCATCAAGCTTGTTTTTACAGCAGAGAATTATTGGTTGCTCATCCATTTCAAACAACATATAAAGTACGGGCAGATTACGAACATTTCTTATGGTGCTTCTTTAAAGAAAAGGCTACCATGATTTATAGAGATTTGACGATAGCAGATTATGAAGGCGGCGGTTATTCTGAAACTAAAGCCAATCAAAAAGTTTCAGCTGCTGAACATCAGGAAATAACAAAACAGTATTTTACGCAGGCACAATTGTCGAAATATAAATTTATTTTATGCATTACATTAGCTCCATTACGGACATGGATTGCCGCAAATAAAAAGCTGGCAGGGGTTTATAACCGAATTAAAAATTTGGTGTATCGTAAGTAACGCCGACCAGATATAGTGCAAGCCAAACATAATTTTGGCTAAATGTGCGAGAGGTGTATATTGAAAAGGATTTTATGGATTTGCAATATAATGATGCCTGTCATAGCGCAGGAATTAGGGCTTTCGTATAGTAATCGGGAAGGTTGGCTTTCCGGTATTTTTGAGCGTGTGCAAAAAGAAACCGCGTCCGGAGAAGAAGCACCGTTTACACTTGGCATTTGTTTTCCCTTTGATACTTATAAGAAACTGAGTGTTAATGGGATTGCGTGCTATGCTTTTGAAGAAAATCTGAATACACCTGAGATTTATGATGATAAACTGGAACAGCAATTCAAACAGATTATTCAAGATTTTAAGCCGGATATCATTCATCTATTCGGAACGGAATTTCCGCATACATTGGCGGCCGTCAGAGCTTTTCAAAATCCCAAACGTACACTCATTGGTATACAGGGACTTTGTGGGGAAATAGCAAAGGTCTATATGGCAGATTTGCCGGAGGAAGTGCAAAAGCAAGTCACATTTCGAGATTGGATCAGAAAAGATTCGTTGCGTCAGCAACAACAGAAGTTTATACAACGAGGTCAAAGAGAAGCACAGGCTATTCAGGGAACAGACAATATCACAGGCAGAACCCAATTTGACCGAGAGGGAACTGCTAAAATCAATGCCAATGCCCGTTATTTTCATATGAACGAGACCCTCAGGAGTGATTTTTATACTGGAAAATGGTCAATGAAAGACTGTGAGAAACATAGTATTTTCCTGGGACAAGGCGATTATCCGCTGAAAGGGTTGCACTTTGTACTGGAGGCTATGAATCAGCTTGCAGAAAAATATGCAGATATCAAACTTTATATAGCTGGAAACAGTATTATTGGGCATGATTCATTCAAGGATAAAATCAAGCTTTCCGCATACGGGAAATATTTGTTAGAATTAATCAGAGAATATGGATTAGAAGAGAAGGTGTGTGTCACAGGGAAATTAAGTGCACAGGAAATGAAGCAACAGTTTCTGCGTAGCAGTGTATTTGTCTGTGCCTCAGTACTTGAAAATTCACCCAATACAGTAGGAGAAGCAATGCTTCTTGGTGTACCGGTGGTGGCTTTTCGGACAGGTGGCATACCGAATATGATTACAGATGGGCAAGACGGTGTTTTGGCGGCGACAGGAGATGCAACAGATTTGGCACGGGCGATTGACTCACTGTGGGATGAAACAGCAGACAGCAATCAGCAGACTTTTGCGCAGAGGATTTCTGAACAAGCTTATGAGCGTGCTCGTTGTACACATAATAGTGAGGCTAATTATCAGAGGCTGCTGGAGATTTATAACAGTATTCAGACGGGAATTCCGGATGAAAATCACGATGAAAATATGACGGAATAGAGGATTCATTATGGTCGTAACATTTATTTCAAATTACATCAATCATCATCAAATCCCCTTTTCCAATGCTTGTCACGAGTTGCTTGGAGACAACTACCACTTCGTCCAAACACAGCCAATGGAACAGGAACGTCTGGCTATGGGCTGGAATGCGGGAGGCGAAAAGCTTTCTTATGTACATTGTCTCTATGAAGAAGAGGAATTTTGTCGTAAGCTAATTATGGACAGTGATGTGCTACTGGCCGGTTGGACAGGCAGAGAAGAGCTGATTATAGAGCGATTGCAGGCAGGAAAGTTAACCGTGCGTATCAGCGAGCGCCTTTACCGGGAGGGACAATGGAAAGCAATATCACCCAGAGGACTTT
The DNA here is from genome assembly GCA_964571145.1 of uncultured Lachnospiraceae bacterium. Classification (GTDB taxonomy): domain Bacteria; phylum Bacillota; class Clostridia; order Lachnospirales; family Lachnospiraceae; genus Suilimivivens. The sequence goes on from CAZNAP010000030.1 coordinate 16,955, forward strand.
TACATAAATATCTGGAGCATACCAGATATCGCCGGAGTCCGGCTTATTTGCTATGTACCGGTGCGTATGTGGCTTCGGATTTTCACATTGTCAGAGCCTATCCACACAAGATGTTTAAATGGGGCTATTTTCCGGAAACCAGAAATTATACACAGCAACAGATGGAAGAAATGAAGTATGCAGATGGAAAAGTACATATTGTCTGGGCGGGACGATTTATACCGCTGAAACATCCAGAGTATATGTTGCGCCTTGCAGCAAGTCTTAAAGAAGAACGGAAAAAAAATCCTTTATCTTATCCGGAATTTCATATTCATATGATTGGAAGTGGGGAACTTTGGGACCAGATTCAGCAACAGGCTAAACAACTTCAAGTTGAAGAGGACATGACTTTTTATGGATTTCAGTCTCCGGAAGAAGTACGCAGCATTATGGAGAAATGCCATATGCATGTTTTTACCAGTAATTATTTGGAAGGCTGGGGTGCAGTGGTGAATGAATCCATGAACAGCGGCTGTACTGTGGTAGCCAATGTGCAGGTCGGAGCGGTTCCGTATTTAATTCAGCATAAGGGAAACGGCATGGTGTATCCAGACGACAGCTATGAAGGAATGAAGGCAGCGGTGCAGTTTTTGCTTACGCATCCGAATGAATGTCGGCAAATGGGATTTTCTGCTTACCAAACCATTCAGTCCCAGTGGAATGCAAAAGAAGCAGCAACACGTTTGCTTAGCTTTTTAAAACAATTAAAAGCAGGGGAAGATTTTGCACCGTACGAGGAAGGACCGTTAAGTGTAGCACCGGTTATTTCGCCCAAGAAAATGTATGGGATTATGATCAAAGAATCGGAAAGGAGGAAGCAATAATTGAACGAGGAAAACAGACCCGTATTAATCAGCATCATTGTACCCGTTTATAATATTGTAAACCTTCTTCAAAAATGTGTGGATTCAATCCGCAGACAGACTTACCGTAATCTGGAAATCATTTTAGTAGATGACGGTTCCACAGATAACAGTGGAGCTTTGGCAGAAAAAATAGCCATGGAAGACCGACGCGTGAAGGTTTTTCACAAGGAGAACGGCGGTTCTTCGTCTGCTAGAAATTTGGGTATTTCTATGGCAACCGGCGATTTTATTGGCTTTGTAGATAGTGATGACTTTATTGAACCGGAAATGTACGAACGACTTTTATCGGTGGCACTTCAGGAAAACTTATTAATGGTATCCACTTCCAGAGATGAAATTGACGAAGATGGGCATGTCAGACCGAATGTCTGCGAGCCGCCTACCAGTCTGCAGTTTGTGGAAAGCCAAGAGTTTATGCGTGAGTTGCTTTTACATAGAGGAGACTGCTCTTTTTGTACAAAGCTGACGCATGTGTCACTTTTGAAAGAGGAACGTTTCCCTGAGGGAGAGCTGAACGAAGATTTTTATTTGTTGGTTAAATTATTACCTAAAATTCCGGCAATTGCGATTCTGCCGGAGCAGGATTATCATGTATTCTATAGAACCGGCAGTAATACCAGAACGAATAATCAAGATGAGTTTCCCCAGGTGTTTACAGATATTGTGAGAAACGCTGACAGAGTATTTGCAATTGTGCGTAAGGATTATCCTGCATTACTGGTCGAGGCCAGACGATTTATGCTTTATCAGAGGCTGGATTACATGTTGCATATTCCTATTTCACTTATGACCAAGGAAAATACTTTTTATCTTGAGGTGAAGAAATATCTTCGTATGCATATGCCCAGCGTGATACGTTCTCCTTATCTGACAGCTAAAAACAAAGGTTATTTATTACTACTCGGAACAGCACCTAAATTTGTAAGACAGGTACACAAAATGTTAAAAGGAAAATCGGAATGATGGAGCAATCCAAAGAAATAACGGGCAAGAAGAGTAATCGAATATTTGTAATTGTCATGGCTGGGCTGCTTCTTTTGCAGCTCCTAGCCTTATTTTATTATGGCGGGCGAAAAGAGGGATATCATGAAGATGAACTCTATACTTATTATTCCAGCAACAAAACGGCGGGTTTGTTTGTCAATGACAGGCAGTGGATGACCAGAGATGAACTACGAAATGATTTCGTAGTGCTTCCCGGAGAACAGTTTCGTTATAATGTGGTGAAACAAATGCAATCCTGGGATGTGCATCCGCCGCTCTACTACTATATTTTTCATACCGCATGTTCATTTTTTCCTAACCTATTCAGTAAGTGGCTGGGAATCAGCATTAATATAATCGCCTATGTGTTGTCCTATTTATTGTTAGCCTATTGTGCCTATACCGCAGCAACACAAAATAAAGTGACAGATGCGGCAGCACAGGACCAAGCGTCAAAGGGAAAGCGACTAGCATTTCTTACTTGCCTGACGTGGGGCTTAAGCAGTGCGGTGATTTCGGGTGTACTATTTATTCGTATGTATCAATGGTTGACGGTCTTCATATTGCTATGTGCCGCTTTGCATTTACGTGCTATGAAAAAGCAGGATTTTAGAATCCGAAGCTTTTTGTTGCCTCTGGCAATTACGGTATTTCTTGGGTTTATGACGCAGTACTACTATCTTATTTTCCACTTTTTCATGGGAGCAGGATTTTGCTTTTATCTGTTTAGGAAAAAAAGAATTAAGGAGTTATTCAGTTATGCGGCAGCTTGTGCTGTCGGCCTAGGGGCGGCTATTTGCTATTACCCTGCCAGCCTTTCACATATTTTCAGGGGTTATCGTGGGACAGAGGCGGTCACGGAGTTTAGCAATGCAGGTAATACATGGGAAAGGTTACAGTTTTTCTATGGATTGTTTGATGATTATGTGATGAATGGCACACTAAGTTGGTGGCTATTAATTCTTTGCTTATTGGCAGTAACTGCCGGGTATTTAAAAAAGCGTAAAGCTGAAAGCGATGGTGTTAGCGGGAAGACTTCGCTCCTATCAGAATCAATTGGATTACTGTTGTTTACTTGTGCCGGGTATTTCTTTACCATATCAAAAACGGCTTTGTTATTAGGAGAAACCTCCAACCGTTATCAGTTGCCTATATATGGTTTGTTGTTGTTTTTGCTTTTGTATGCAACATGGATATTGCTGGGTGGATTTTTAGCAAGAAAACCCCAAACAGAGCAAAAGGATGCTAGTAAAGTACAAACCAGTCTTTTTGCCGGAATGCTTGTTCTTTTGTTGGCGATTGACGGAATGGCGCTGGCACATGGCAAAGTATTTTTCCTCTATGAAGAAGAAAAACCCATTATGGAATATGTGAAATCAAATACAGATGTGCCGGTAGTGGTATTTTATAATGAAGCATCTTCTGAAAAAATATGGTGGCTCTCAAATGAATTAATGGAATTCCCAGAGGTGTATTTGGCAAGCCAGGGAAACTCGGAAGAAATTTCAGACGAACGTATTAATGATAGTAATCATGTATTGGTATATGTAGCAGATTATGAAAATCAGACAAAATGTTTGGATGCTTTGCTGAAAACAAATCATAATTTACAAGAATATCAAGTAGCCTATGAAAAAAATGGATGGACTTTATATGAGCTCAGATAATGGCATCAACAGGATTAATAAATAAGAAATCAGAATGATATAAACCTGATATATGTGAAAAGGGTTTGCTGTAGGGCATAATTCGTGTTACAATGTATCAGAATAAAATGTGGAGGCAATCTCATGTTATTAGATAATAAAACAATTCTAATTACCGGCGGAACGGGTTCTTTCGGTAAATGCTTTACAAAATATGTTCTTAAAAATTACAATCCGAAGAAAATCATCATTTATTCCAGAGATGAGTTTAAACAGTTTATCATGCAGGGTGAATTTAAAGAATATGAGGACAAACTCAGATTCTTTATCGGAGATGTGCGTGATAAGGAAAGACTGCAGAGAGCTTTCGAAGGAGTTGACTATGTCATTCATGCAGCGGCATTAAAACAGGTGCCGGCTTGTGAATACAATCCGAACGAAGCAATTAAGACTAATATTCATGGTGCACAGAATGTCATTGATGCAGCTTTGGATTCTAATGTGAAGAAAGTAGTAGCTCTTTCTACAGATAAGGCAGTAAATCCGGTTAATCTTTACGGCGGAACGAAGCTTGTTTCGGACAAGTTGTTTATTGCAGCTAATGCCTATGCTGGTAATAAGGACATCAACTTCTCAATTGTACGTTATGGCAATGTAGCAGGAAGCCGAGGCTCTATTATTCCCGTATTCCATAACATTATTAAGAATGGTGGAAATGAATTACCAATTACCGATTATCGTATGACACGTTTTTGGATTAGCCTGACACAGGGTGTTGAACTTGTAATTAAGGCTCTTGAAGAAGCAACTGGTGGGGAAACATTTATCAGCAAGATCCCTTCTTTTAAGATTACAGATTTAGCAGAAGCTATGCTGCCCAGCTGTAAAATGCCTGAAATAGGAATTCGCCCGGGTGAAAAACTGCACGAAATCATGGTAACAGTGGAAGACTCTGATACAACTTATGAGTATGATAAACATTTCATCGTTTATCCTCAGGTGACTTGGAATGAAAAGCAGAAGATTAACCAAAGCGGACGCAAGGTAGAAGAAGGCTTTTCCTATAGTTCCGGCAATAATACACAGTGGCTGAGTGTGGAAGATATCAGAGAACTGATGAAAACAGTTGATTTGGAGAAATAATTGCTTTTTTGTTTGCATATTAATAGATAAATGTAAAAGGTGCATAGTCAGATACTATTGCACCTTTTTTGTATCCGTAGGTTAGTAATTGCCTATTTGGATGCATGCGGAAAGGGGAACTATATGGACATTAAGATTCAGGAAGAATATTTAAAACAATCAATGAAATTACATAGGCAGGTACCAGTAGTGGATGCACATTTAGATTTGGCAGGAGAAATTTTGCTGCGGTATCAGGCAGGAGAAAAAGAGGTTATCCGCCGACATTACTTAGAATATTTCAAAACCGCGGGAATGAAACTTGTTTTATCCTCCGTCTATGTGGAAAACAGTAAATTGGATCATGCTTGGGAAAATGCCCTAGAACAGATAAAAGTGTTGAAGGAAGATGCCGTGGATATTCCGGAGATTATGTTTGTTTATTCCAAAGAAGACATCGAAAAACTGCTTTTGGAGGACAAAATCGGTATTTTGATTTATATGGAAGGTCTTGATTGCATAGGGACAGATTTAGGTAAATTGGATGAACTGTATCAACTAGGGGTGCGTGGTGCATCACTGACTTGGAGCAGACCCAATGTTTTGGGAAATGGCTGTTGTAAGGCGTCAGAGTATCGACAAATACTGGGTGGATTAACGGAAACGGGTATCGCTGCGGTACACCGGTTGGAAGAGCTGGCTATGTTTTTAGACGTAAGCCATTTAAATGATGACGGCTTTGAAGATGTGTGCAGGATTACGGAGCGTAGCTTCGTGGCAACCCATTCAGGCAGCAGAGTTGTCTATGACAATTTCCGGAACCTGACAGATGCACAAATGTATCAACTTGCTAAGCAAGGTGGAATTATGGGCATGAACGGCTGCAAGTATATTGCAGGTTCTCAGTCCGGGAATCATTTGGAGATGTTGTGTAAACATATTGAATATGAAGTTCAAACAATAGGAGCAGAACATGTAGGCTATGGGTTTGACTTGTGTGATTCCTATGACCGTGCCAGAGCTGCACTGCAGGGCAGAGAATATACGGATCAAGATGACTGCCTACTGCATCACGGCCAAATTCCCATGGTAACAGCGGCTCTCCTTCAAAGAGGTATGCCTGAAGAAAGTGTAACTAGAATAATTAGCGGAAATTTCATGAATTATTTCAAGCATATATTACCGGATTGACCACTTGTTAAGAAAACGTCAAGATAACGTTAAACTATCGTTAAAAAAAGAACTTTTCACTTCTTGAGCGAAAAAACTTCTGCTATGATAACACTGAAATTATCAGAGGAGGTTTTACATATTATGGATATTTTTATTATTGTAATTGCAATTGTAGGTGGAGTAGCCGGTCTTTTATCAACTTTATACCTAACATTCGCAATACCGGCTGTTTTGGTTTGGAAGTTTTTCCGCCGTGTTCGTTATGGCATATCAATTATGAATTAATATTCAGACTATAAATAGTAACTAATAGGACTCCCGTTCATATACTAAACCAACAGGTTGATGTGAGCGGGAGTATTATATGGATATCTATATTGTTAAAGCAGGAGATACCGTAGATTCGATTGCAGCTACTTACGGCATTGATGTTGCTTCCATTATTTTTAACAATCAGCTGGTTTATCCATATGCCCTGGCTATTGGTCAGGCACTTCTTATATCAGTAGGAGAACCCACTCCTCCAACCTATCCCGCTTTTGTAAACGGTTATGCATATCCGTTTATTAATCGTACTACTCTGGGCGAAACCTTACCTTATCTGAGCACCCTTTCCATTTTTTCCTACGGTTTCACCACTACCGGTGAATTGATTCCACCCGCTCTTGATGACCAATTTATGATTACAGCCGCTTATGAGAATGGAGTTTCCCCCATTCTCACACTTACTCCTTTTGGACCGGATGGACGATTTAACAACTATTTAATTACCACACTTGTGAATGACGAAGAAGTTAAGAACGCACTTCTGGCGAATCTTCTTGCTACCATTCAGGAAAAAGGCTTTCTTGGAGTAGATATTGACTTCGAATATATTTTATCTACGGATCGTATTTCTTTCGCCGACTTTGTGGCCGATACCAGAAACTATCTGGCACCCTATGGCTATCATGTATCTGTGGCACTGGCTCCCAAAACATCGGACAATCAACCGGGACTTCTTTATGAAGGAAAAGACTATCAATTGCTAGGCGAAGCTGCTGACAGTGTGCTTTTGATGACATATGAATGGGGTTATACGTACGGACCTCCCATGGCAGTTGCGCCCATTAATAAAGTGCGGGAAGTTGTGGATTATGCTGTGACACGCATTGAACCTTCCAAAATAGATTTAGGCATTCCAAACTATGGTTACGACTGGACCTTGCCTTATGTAAGGGGCACTTCAGCTGCCAGACCACTTGGTAATGTGGAAGCCATGCAACTGGCCGCGTCAGTCGGTGCTACCATTGAATTTGATGAAATTGCCATGTCTCCCTTCTTTCAATATGAGGAAAATGGTCTGAGCCATGAGGTATGGTTTGAAGATGTTAGGAGCTTGCGAGAAAAGTTTTCACTATTACCGATTTATTCCCTGCGAGGACTTGGGTATTGGCAGATTATGCGGCTTTTCCGAGCGAACTGGCTGCTCCTTGCAAATACCTTCCAAATTCAAAAATAAGGACTGCACTGTTGGTGTTTGTACATCATGTAGTCACTCCAAATTTGAAAACACTTAAATTGTTTTGGGTAAATTAGACGTATTTTTGCTTTAAATACCCAAACCGCTTGCTAGTTTTTTTGCCAAAAATAGAATTGGGCATAGGAATAGAATTTGTTATCATTATGCCCATGGTTTCCCGCATAGTGTGGGCAGTACAAGCTTGCTTTTTGCTGTGGTGCCCAAAGCGCAAGTCATTGCTTACAGAAACTTTAGGATAATTTAAATGTGTTCGAATTCCGAGCGATGAGTCGCTCGGTGCTTATCTGAACCCGCCCCATGCAAATTCTACTTTGGGTGACTAAAAGTATCAATTGTTGCATTTAGCCTACCAATTTGGAAGACCATTTTCCTACTAAAATGCGTGAATAGTTGAATTTCGTCCACAAAATTCTGTGTCGCCAACCTATAAATGGCTTCCTTGCTGGCTTTCAGTAGGTTCAATCGCCCTAAAAACAACCTACAAATAGCTTCCTTGTCGGCTTCTTGCCGGTTAATTGAAGAAAAAGCTACCTACTAATTTTTTTGCTTGATAGTTTTAGCAGGACTTTAAAGCAACCTACTAATCACTCCCTTACAGGCTTTTAGTCACTTGCGGTTTTTAACCCAGTTTCATGCCAATATTAATTAAATATAACACTTCTGAAACAGGTTCGGATCAGCACAGAGCGACTAATTTGACGATACTCGAATACTTTCCAAATCCAGAAGTAGGGACACATATAGCACAGTGGGTAATTTGCATAAATTGAAGATACAGTTGCATAATATCAGAAAAAAAATTATAATATAATAACCA
>CAZNAP010000031.1:0-25116 GCA_964571145.1 uncultured Lachnospiraceae bacterium
AGGTTCTAACCCATGGCTTAGCACCATTTTTTTAATTCAACTCCTAAAGACAGGTTGTTTTAGTATATCACAAACTTTTTTATCACAATAGTAATAAATCATAAGAAAATAGTATAAAATCATTTTCTGATATGATATACTTGATTCGTATACAGAACCACAAAAAATACGGAAAAATAACTATAAAGAGGAGTCATCACATGAAAAAAAGAACCAAACAAATTGCCGCAATTATCTGCATTGTTCTGCTGGTCCTTTTATATGTTGCCACTTTAGTGGTTTCATTGCTGGATTTCCCTGGCTCCGACCGACTGTTTGCAGCCTGTCTTGTCGCTACCATCGGACTTCCTATTTTGCTTTGGATTTATATTTGGCTTTACGGTCAATATACGCAAAAGCACACTATTGCTGATTTTTCCCTGAATATACAGGAACCCGATTCAGAGGATTCTGACTCAACCGACTCCCAGTAACTCCAGTTCCTTACAAGCTTGTTCTTTGGTATGAAAGACAATTCCTTTCATACCTTCTTTTATTGCTCCGTTTACATTCTCCGGTTTGTCATCGATAAAGACACATTCTTCTGCTTTTACACCATATCTGTTTAAAAACAGCTGATAAATTTCCGGGCCGGGCTTAATTACTTTATCCTGATAGGAAAGAATTCCGCCATCCATTTCCGGCAGAAAATCCAATGCATCAATACACTCTCTATGAGCTTTCTCACTGAAATTGGAAACAAAATACACGCCGTAACCTTTGGATTTCAACTCTTTAATCCACGGAATTGCATAATCAAATCTACTGATCATTCCTTTCACGTTACTAAAAGTAGTGCGGATTTCCTGTTCGATAGAGGGATCATTCTGAATAAATCCTGCCAATAATTCTTCTTCATTCAAAACACCTCGATCAAGTTCATTCCAAAAGTCCGTATACACTGTTGCATTTGCCATTTTTTCATAAACCTCATCTGAATAATGAAATTTTCTAAAAAAAGCCTCCCATGCAAAGCCTGCTAACACATTTCCAATATCAAACACAATATTCTTAATCATAGTATTACTTCCTTATTTATTTTTTCTTTACTAAATATTTAGTCACTGGCTGTTCAGTCTCACTTGGTGCTTATTGCAATGGTGATTGAATCATCAATAATAACTTCTCCGCAGCATAGGAAAGCGGATAACCGTTATCTGTTACAACACAAATCTGTCTCTTGGGTATGATTTTGTTAAATCTCAGTTCAAACAGTCGTCCGTCTTCTATATATTCCTGTGCAAAGTCCCGTACCACACTGCCCACGCCTAAATTTCGCAAGGCAAACTGTACAATCATATCGCTGGTTGCCAATTCAAATTCGGGATGCAGTTCTACCTTATTTCTGAACAAAAACTGATCCATATAGCTTCTGGTACTGGTATTCTTCTCCAAAGAAATAATTGGTAATCGTTCCAGTTCCTGAAGATCCAACATGCGATTCTTGTATTGTATAAACTTCCTACCTGCTACAAATACATCTTCTATTTCTTGTACCTCCTGAATTTGATAGCTCTGATCTACCGGCAAAGGCGTACTGACCACGCCAAAGTCAATTTTCCCCTGCCGGAGTAAATTCAAAGTATCCGGTGTCGGTGCATTTGTTACCATGACTTTAATATTCGGAAACTGCTCATGATACTTCTCTAAAATGGGCAACAAATAATATTTTAAGGTCATATCACTTGCTCCGATTTTAAGCTCTCCAAACTCTAGCTGCATCATGGCAGAAAGTTTCTTTTCCCCCATTAAAATCTTTTCGTAACCCTGGCTCACATATTCAAATAATGCCTGTCCTTCATGTGTCAGTCGTATGCCCCTTGCTGCTCGAATAAAAAGCTTGGTTCCAAGAGCAGTTTCCAACTGTCGCAGGGATTGGCTTACAGCTGGCTGAGATATGGATAATTCATGAGCCGCTGCTGTTAAGCTGCCCAATTTGGCTGCGTAATAAAACACTTTATAGTATTCCAAATTTTCAGTCATTATTTTCTCCCATAGCTAGTCACTCACAACTACACCCTATAAAAGCCAGCACTTCCCGGTGCAACATAAATAATTCCACGTATACATACAATCTCTTTTCCAAAACAATACAAAGTTTCTTTTGAAACATAATCGCAGTAAAAAGAGATGGGTTTATCTGCCGGATTAATAATTACTAATATTTTCTCATCTCCCGCACTTCTTAAGTAAGCCAGTGGATAAGCATTTTCTCTTACATAAACAAACTCAATTTCACCTTTACTCTGCAATGCCGGGTATGACTGTCTGATTTGAATCAACTTCTTAATTTCATGATATAAAGAATTTTCATCTACCATTTGCGCTGCAACTGTAGGTCTGTCCGCACGTTCGTCTTGTTTAATATAAAGCTTCTCCTTTGGTGCTGAACTAAATCCTGCATTTTCACTGTTATCCCATTGCATAGGAGAACGAGAACCGGTTCTTCCATATCCTCCTTCTACAGAAATCAAATTCTCCACATAGCGCATACCGATTTCGTCTCCGTAATAGATAAACGGAGCCCCAGGCATAGAAAGCAGAAAAGCAAAAGCGACTTTCAGCTCATCTCCATGCAGGCTTCTTGCCAATCTGTCCATGTCATGATTTCCGGAAGGAATACATATAAGTCCTTTCTTCTCGGACTTTTCATAATTCTCCAAATATTTTCTAACAAATTGAGAAACATCCCCTTTTCCTCTTCCCGAGAAAAAAGGTTCTTCACAACGAAACAAATCATTATAATGAGAAGGTCCAAAATGCAATAGAAAATCCATATGGAAGCCACCCTGCAATGATTTATCAGGTTCGCCCCACTCAGATACCATCGCTGCATCCGAAAATTCACAATCTAGAAATTTTCTTACATTCTGCCACAGCAGAATGGTACCTTTGCCATCTTCATCATTCTTGACCAGCGAACCGGCCATGTCTACACGGAAACCGTCACAACCCATTGTCAGCCAAAAACGCATAATATTCTTTAATTCTTCTAGCGTCGCTTTGGGTCCCGGCGCATCCATCGCCTGATGCCAAGATTTCTCCTGCTTATAAAAACCGTAATTCAATGCCGGCTGGTGAGAAAAGAAATTCACTGCGCAAGAGCCGTCTCTATCAGAGATACCACGCAAAGAAGCCATGTTATCAGGACTTTCCCAAATACTGTCTGTCCAAACATAGCGATCTGTATACTCATTCTTTTCCGCCTTTATTGACTCTTTAAACCATTTATGTTCCGTAGAAGTATGTCCCGGTACCAAATCCAAAAGGATATGCATGCCACGCTGATGCGTTTCCTCAAATAATCGTTTCAGGTCTTCATTGGTTCCGTATCTGGGAGCTGCCATATAGTAATCCGCAACATCATAACCGGCATCTCCAAAAGGAGATGCAAAGCAAGGATTCATCCAGATTGCATTACAGCCTAATTCCTTGATATAATCAAGTTTCTCTATGATTCCCTGAAAATCACCAATTCCATCTGCGTTCGTATCCAGAAAAGATTGTGGGTAAATCTCATAAAAGATTGCTTGGTCAAGCCATTTTGACATATTAACCACCTTGCCTTTCTTGAAATCTGCCGGTCAAGACATATACTATACTATTCTGTTCGCTCACTTCCCCAGAAGAATAATGCAACCGTACCTGGGCCTGTGTGACTTCCTATGGTTGTTCCTACATAATTAATGACCACTTTGCCATTTAATTTAGAGAATTTTTGTTCTACTAATTCAGCTACTGCCTGGGCATCTTCATAACAATCAGATTGTGAAATATAGCATTTTCCGGAATAATCCAGACCATCCTGCACATTTTCTTCCATCTTTTCCACAATTGCCTGAATAACCTTCTTCTTGGTTCTAATTTTAAATCTGGGAATCAGTCTTCCCAAATTATCCATATTAAGAAGCGGACAAATTGCCAGTACCGATCCTACAAAACCTGCGGTTTTGGAAATACGGCCACCTTTTACATAGAAAGTCAAATCAGTTGAAAAGAACCAGTGATGCAGTTTTAATTTATTCTCTTCCACCCATTTATAAACTTCGTCAACACTATGCCCCTCATCTCGAATATCTGCAAGCTTATCCATAATCAATCCGTAACCGGAAGATGCACCCAGTGAATCTACTACATAAATCTTACGTTCCGGATACTTTTGCTTTAATTCCTCTGCTGCAATCATCGCCGAATTATAGACACCCGAAATACCACTGGATAATGTCAAATGCAGAATATCCTGCCCTGCCTCTAAAAAGGGTGTAAAGTAATTCTCAAATTCTTCCACATTTACCTGTGATGTTTTCGTAGAGGCACCACTTGCCATAATCCGATAGAAATCAGGAAATGCAATTGATTGTCCCAAATCATCTACATATTCCTTACCATCCAGTTCAAAATGGAAACAGATATAATGAATGTCTCTACTCTCAAAGTGTTCTTTTGTTAAGTCAGCTGTTGAGCAACAGCTTAATATAAAATTACTCATTCTCTCACCTCTCTCTTTTCATCTAAATCGCTGCTATATCAATTAATGTAAACTGATCATTAGCTGTCTCCAGACTGGTAATCAACGCTCTGGCCGTATCCATTGCCGTCAAACAATTCACACCTGTCTCAATGGCTGTCCGGCGAATTAGGAATCCGTCTCTGGACTTATCTCTTCCCTGTGTGGGTGTATCAATGACTAAATCTATTTTATGTCCCAGAATCAAATCCATTACTGTAGGTGATTCCTGAGATATTTTATTGACTTTTCTTACCTTAATGCCCGCTTGCGCTAAAGCAGCCGCTGTACTTCTGGTTGCATAAAGAGTATAACCCAGCTTTTCAAATCGACGTCCAATTTCAACTGCTTCCTCTTTATCAGCATCCTTAACGGTAATAATCATCTGTTTATGCCTCGGTAAATCGATTCCGGCACCTAAGAAAGCTTTGTAAAGCGCTTCATTAAAGGTTTTTGCAATTCCCAGACACTCGCCGGTGGACTTCATTTCAGGCCCTAAGCTGATTTCTGCGCCGCGAATCTTTTCGAAGGAAAAGACAGGCATCTTAATAGCGAAATAATCAGCTTCTGGTTGTAAGCCTGGCTCATAACCCAGTTCTTTGATTGTCTTGCCGATAATGACTTCCGTTGCCAAATCTACGATTGGAATACCAGTTACTTTGCTGATATAGGGCACCGTACGGGAAGAACGAGGATTGACCTCTATTACATAAACATCTTCTCCTATGGCAATAAACTGAATATTAATCAAACCTTTTACATGAAGGGCTTTTGCAAGTCTTCTGGTATATTCTGCAATCTTTTCCTTAACCGTATCGGAAATAGTAGGTGCTGGATAAACGGAAATACTGTCTCCCGAATGTACGCCGGTTCTTTCGATATGCTCCATAATACCGGGAATCAGGATATCTGTTCCGTCACAAACCGCATCTACCTCCACCTCTTTACCCTGTAGATATTTATCTACCAGAATCGGGTGATCCTGCGCAATTCGGTTAATGATTTCCATGAATTCCTCTATCTCAGCATCAGAAATGGCAATTTGCATACCCTGTCCACCGAGTACATAGGAAGGGCGAACCAACACCGGATATCCCAAACGATTGGCAACTTCTTTCGCTTCCTGTGCGGTATATACTGTACCACCTGCAGCTCTTGGAATCTCAGTTTCTTCCAATATCTTGTCAAATAATTCCCTGTCTTCTGCGGCATCTACATCTTCTGCCTTTGTGCCAAGAATGGGAACGCCCATTTTCATGAGACTCTCCGTGAGCTTAATGGCTGTTTGCCCACCAAACTGCACTACTGCTCCATCCGGCTTCTCGATGTTCACAATACTTTCTACATCCTCTGGCGTTAATGGTTCAAAATATAATTTATCAGCAATATCAAAATCCGTGCTGACTGTTTCAGGATTGTTATTGATGATAATGGTTTCATAACCTGCCTTGGCAAATGCCCAAGTGGCATGTACAGAGCAATAATCGAACTCTATTCCCTGTCCAATTCGAATGGGGCCGGAACCCAGTACTAACACCTTTTTCGGGGGATTGGTTTCCACTGCTTCATTTTCGCTTCCGTAAACAGAATAATAATAAGGCGTACTTGCTTCAAACTCTGCAGCACAGGTATCCACCATTTTATAGGTAGCCACAATCCCGTTTTCATACCTCATGGACTTGATTTCATCTTCTGATTTACCTGTCAATCTGCTGATTACATTATCAGGAAACTCAATTCTTTTAGCTTCCTTTAATAATTCCACAGTTAACGGCTGCTTCGCAAGCGCTTGTTCCATCTCTACCAGTATAGCCAGCTTATCAATAAACCAATGGTCAATCATACTGATTTCATGAATTCGATCATAACTTACACCTTTTCGCAGTGCTTCTGCAATGACAAAGATTCTTTGGTCATCAACAATTTTTAATCGCTCCATTAGTTCGTCAGCAGAAAGTTCACTGAAGTCATAACTCATCAGACAGTCAACATGCTGTTCCAAAGAACGAATGGCTTTCATCAAAGCACCTTCGAAGTTATTGCAAATACTCATTACTTCTCCGGTAGCCTTCATCTGTGTTGTTAATGTTCTTTTTGCGGTAATAAACTTATCAAATGGCAGCCTTGGAAGCTTCACAACACAATAATCCAATGTGGGCTCAAAGCTTGCATAGGTCTTGCCGGTAATTGCATTCTTAATTTCATCCAGTGTATAGCCTAACGCAATCTTAGCTGCAACCTTGGCAATAGGATAACCGGTAGCCTTACTTGCCAGTGCCGAAGAACGGCTGACACGAGGATTAACTTCAATAACACAATATTCAAAACTGGTTGGATGTAATGCAAACTGTACGTTACACCCACCTGTAATCTGTAATTCATTAATAATATTCAGAGATGCCGTACGCAGCATTTGATATTCTTTATCACTTAAAGTCTGTGAAGGTGCAACTACAATACTGTCACCGGTATGCACGCCTACGGGATCGATATTTTCCATATTACATACGGTTATGCAGTTTCCTGCACTGTC
The DNA here is from genome assembly GCA_964571145.1 of uncultured Lachnospiraceae bacterium. Taxonomy (GTDB): domain Bacteria; phylum Bacillota; class Clostridia; order Lachnospirales; family Lachnospiraceae; genus Suilimivivens. The sequence goes on from CAZNAP010000031.1 coordinate 7,080, forward strand.
ACGTATTACTTCATACTCAATTTCTTTCCAGCCGGCTATACAACGCTCGACTAAAACCTGACCAACTCTGGAAAGGCGCAATCCGTTTTCCAGTATATGTTCCAGTTCTGCCTGATTATGGGCAATACCACCACCGGAACCTCCTAGTGTGTATGCAGGACGAAGAACCACCGGATAACCAATGGTATTTGTAAAGGCTACGCCATCTTCAATATTCTCTACCACCAGAGAAGCTGCACAGGGTTCGCCGATTTTCTCCATGGTATCCTTAAATTCCTGACGGTCTTCTGCTTTTTTAATCGTAGCTGCAGTCGTTCCAAGTAGCTTAACATTATTGGCTGCCAAGAAACCACTTTCTGCCAATTCCATACCCAGGTTCAAACCAGCCTGACCGCCTAAGGTAGGCAGAATACTATCGGGCTTTTCCTTTAAAATAATCTGTTCTAATACTTTGGCTGTAAGGGGTTCGATATAAACCTTATCTGCAATATTTTTATCTGTCATAATGGTCGCAGGATTCGAGTTAACTAAGATAACTTCGACGCCCTCTTCCTTTAAAGAACGACATGCCTGTGTACCGGCATAGTCAAATTCTGCAGCCTGACCAATTACAATAGGGCCGGAACCAATTACCATTACACTTTTCACATTCGGATTCTTAGGCATTTTTTCCCACCTCCATCATCTTAATAAATCTGTCAAACAGGTAACTGGAGTCTTGTGGTCCAGGACATGCCTCGGGATGATATTGCACAGTAAAAATTTTTTTTCCTGTATAGGAAAGTCCCTCGTTTGTTCCATCATTTACATTCACAAATGCCGGAACCGCTATTTTTGGGTCCAGCTTATCCATATCCACGCAGTAACCATGGTTTTGAGAAGATATATATACTCTGCCGGTTTCCAAATCCTTCACCGGATGATTGCCGCCTCTGTGTCCGTACTTCATTTTATAAGTATCAGCACCGGTAGCCAGTGCCATTAACTGATGTCCCAGACAAATAGCAAAAATAGGCGTGTCCGAATCATACAGTTTCTTAATCTCTGCTATGATGCTGACACACTCTTTTGGATCACCGGGGCCATTGCTCAGCATAATCCCATCAGGCTGAGCTGCCAGAATTTCTGCTGCTGTAGTCAGTGCAGGATAAACAGTTACATCACAACCTCTTTGAGCCAATGACAAAGCGATATTATCTTTCGCACCAAAATCCAACAATGCCACTTTCTTGCCAAGTCCGTTTAACTGCTTGGTAATACTTGGTCTTTTTTCTCTTTTCCCTGTTGCATAATCTTCCGGAACAAACTGTGTACTACCGGATATTGGACCGTTCTCTTCTAAGTTCTGAACTCCTTTTATTTCATATTTATTCATACAAGTAACTTTTTCAACCACTTTTCCTGTTGTATATTCTTTTAATTTGGGGAGAATGATGTTTAGGTCATAAGATTCGTTGGTAGTAATTATACCGTTCATGGTACCCTTTTCACGTAAAATCTTCGTTAACGCTCTGGTATCAATGCCGGCAATTCCAGGGATGTCCTGCTGAACAAGAAATTCTTGAATCGAGATGTCTTTACGAAAATTGCTTGCCAGACGAGATAGCTCTCTTACAATCAATCCATCCGGCCATGCCTGCCTCGATTCCATATCTTCTTTGCAGACTCCGTAATTACCAATCAGCGGATAAGTCATACACACTGCCTGTCCCGCATAAGACGGGTCTGTCAGCACCTCTAAATACCCTGCCATCGAAGTATTAAACACAATTTCACTAATAATTTCCCTATCGGCACCAATTCGCGTTCCCGTGAAAACCGTACCGTCTTCCAGAACTAAAAATGCTTTCATGTAGTTCCCGTCTCCCTTATTAATTTTCTTCTGCATAATCGATTAATTATAGCACAAGACGATTCTTGCTTCAACAGCTAGTTTTGATATATAGATATATGATATACTGTGTCTTGGAGGGAAATTCAAATGAATGAAAAAATTTTAATTGTGGATGACGAAAGGGAAATTACCGACTTAATATCTCTTTATCTAAGAAATGAAAACTATACTGTTTATTCCTTTTACGATCCTATAGAAGCCTGTAAACTGGCTAAAACCGAAGATTTAGATTTGGCCATTTTGGATGTCATGATGCCCAAGATGGATGGTTTTAAATTATGTCAGGAAATACGTGCAGAACACAATTATCCAATTATTATGTTAATCGCCAAGGATGAAGAAATAGATAAAATAACCGGATTAACTTTAGGGGCTGATGACTATATAACCAAACCTTTTCGTCCCTTAGAACTACTTGCCCGGGTAAAAGCGCAATTACGGCGATACAAAAAATACAATCTCACAGGTCCTGCCGAAGATACTGATGTAATTGTTCATGGTGGATTATCTCTAAATAATCTCACCCATGAATGTCTGCTGGATGACAAACCGCTCGCACTGACTCCTACAGAATTTACCATTCTCTATGTGCTGTGTCAGAAAAAGGGGCAGGTCATCAGCGCCGAAGAGTTATTTCATGCCGTATGGGGAGAAGAATATTTCAGTAAAAGCAACAACACAATTACGGTACATATTAGGCACCTTCGGGAGAAAATGAATGATTCTTTTGAAGAACCAAGATATATTAAGACGGTTTGGGAGTGTGGTTACAAAATTGAAGGTTAAAAACAAAACCAAATTTATACTTTTATTAATATTAATTTTACTTCTTGCCTTAGGAATTGGCTATGCCGCTTATTATCTGGTAGATGTGGTTTTTAATGGTTCCTTTTTGGATTGGTTAGCCGATAATTACTTTTATACAGAAGCTATTTATGAGCACAATTCTGAAGAAGTAAGTTATCTCTATCGTCCCAACTGGTTTCGACTTAAGGGATTATTACTGACTCTCTTCTTTGTTGTAGTGATTATTTTTGCAATCTCCATTTATACCATTGCGCATTTTCATGCCAAAAGTCAGGTTCAAAAGTCCATCTCCAAGACTGCTCATATGCTGCATACCTATATGCATCACGATTTGGATTCTAATGATGTTTTTCCAACCCCCTACTCGGAAGTGGCAACTCAGATTGTCCAAATTAAGTCTACTATGCAACGACATGACCAAGCCATGCAGGATGAAACCAATCGAAAAAATGATTTGATTACCTATCTGGCTCATGACTTGCGAACCCCGCTCACCTCGGTAATTGGCTATTTGGATTTACTGGAAGAAGCGCCTGATATGCCAAGCACACAACGGGAAAAGTATATCCACATTACTTTAGACAAATCTTTGCGATTGGAGAAATTAATCAATGAATTTTTTGAAATAACCCGTTATAATTTTCAGCAGATCATACTTGAAAAAGAAACCATTGATCTGTCCTTCATGCTGATGCAATTAACCGATGAGTTTTACCCATTGCTGACTTCTCATGGCAATGAAATCGAATTGCAAACAGAAGATGATTTGACGGTATATGGTGATTCTGTAAAGTTAGCAAGGGTATTCAACAATATACTAAAGAATGCAATTTCATACAGTTATCCCAATACTCCTATTAAAGTTTTTGCCGGCAAAAGAGAGAAAGATATTTTGATTTGTTTCATGAATCAAGGCAAAACAATTGCTGCCGAACGGCTAAATTCCATTTTTGAAAAGTTTTTCCGTATGGATGAAGCCCGCAGCACCAATACTGGTGGTGCAGGCCTCGGACTTGCCATTGCTAAAGAAATTGTTACACTCCATGGTGGTACAATCAGTGCAGAAAGTGATATGGAGCAAACCACTTTCAGTGTCACACTTCCAATCTATTAATCATTTTCCATATATGAAGCATTATTTGCTTCCGGTTAGTTATTCATATCATAAAGCGTAAAGTCATCCCAGGCGCCCCAGGCGCCTTTTCCGGCGTCAACTTTTACACCAACACTAACAGTAGCACCTTCCGGTATTACAATATCTGAAATAACCGGATTATCCCAATTCTGCCAGCTTGTAACACCGGTATCTGCAATCGTTGTCTCGCCGTTCACGGTAATAGATAATTGGAATACTGGATTACTTCCTGCATCTCCGCCCTGTAAAAATGCGCCAAGCTCATAAGTTCCAGCCGGAATATCCTTGATTTCCTGCTGTACCTCAAAGGCCACTTCCTGTTCTTTCCAGAATTTAAGACTATAGGTGCCGGACTTTTTATTATTATCTGCTTCTCGGTCAACGCCATCTCCGTCTATTTCCCACATAGACATATCTGCATCTTCAAAGCCTGCATTCTTAATATAATTCACTTTCTTTATTTCTAATTCAGCATTCACGTTATAATCAATTTCATCATCTGTAGCAACACCTGAAATAGTATAGAAACCTGCTCCACCTGCATTTGCATCTGCTACCTGTTGTTCATCCCATGTAACCGGAATATCTTTTGTTCCATTGTTGATTAACCGTGCCGGTATCTGTTCTGGCATCTTGAGTTCCTGCCCAATGCCTGATTCCATTACCAAATCATCTACTCGAATAATTGTTAATGGTGCATTGGTTCCGCTAAACATGTATTTAAAAATATTCAAGGATTCTAATGGCTTTCCTTCAAAATCAAACATTGCCTGATTGTCCCAGGAAGAACCACCATAGTAAACGCCCGCATCTTTTGGATCATATTTGCCTGCATAGCTGGAAGCCCAACCACTGCCGTACTTCTCCCAAATCTGCTTATTTTCTTCCAATACTTGATTTGGATTATCCGCTCCTTCATAAACCTGTACGGGTATCCATGCCGGTTCCCAGTAAAATACGCCAATTCCGGCATCACCCACTGCGCATACTGCTTCCGCAACAGCCCTTACAACATTAGCCTGTCCCTGTACTGAAATATCATAATCCAATACAATTCCAGTTGTCTCCTCTGTTACAGAATCTGAATTTCCGTCACCATTTTCCATGGTATATACATAAGAGGTTTCTACCACCATAACCTCTTTGTTATAAGTATTCGCAATCAGTGTAAGTTTCTCTGTTAAATTATCCAAAGTTCCATGCCAGAAGGGATAGTAAGAAGTTGCAAATACATCATAGTCTACTTCCTTCTCTTCTATTTTCTTGGCAAAATCCGGAAAACCTGCAGAATCAGGATTTGTGAAATGAACGGCTATCTTAATATCTTTGTTATGTAAACTAGCAGTTGCACGAATTGCTTCGCTTCCTTTTCGCATCAGCCCACCGATTCTGCCCCAATCCTTCTCGCCTGCCATTCCATTATTGGTTTCATTTCCGATTTGTACCAATGTGACATTCACGCCTGCATCCAATAAAATATTCAAGCTGTCCTGCGTAAAATCATACAAAGCCTGTTCCTTATCTTCTATGGTGTAATGTGCCCACTCCTTGGGAGCCATTTGCTTACCGGGATCAGCCCAGAAATCGCTGTAATGAAAATCAATCGCTACCTGCAAACCGGCTTTAGTCGCCCACTTGCCTAAAGTAACTGCAGTTTGAACATCATTATGTCCTCCACCATAGGAGTTTCCATTTTTATCATAAGGATCATTCCATACTCTGATACGCACACAGTTCACACCCGCTTGTGCCAACAAATTAAAGAATCCTTGTTCATCTAAAATATTTCCTTCAAAATCCTGATATTGTACACCGCTTTCTATTTCCGATAAATAGGAAGAAATATCCACACCTCGTAGAAACTCATCCGACATGCCCGGAATTGCTTCCACATACAATTCAGAATCCGCTACCGGACTTCCTTCGAAGCTAAGTGCAGGTGCCGGTTCAATTACCTCTACCTCTCCTGATTCAACTTCCGCTCCGGTTCCTGCTGTTCCAGTATCTTCCGTTCCAGTATCTTCCGTTCCAGCATTTTCTGTTCCAGCATTTTCTGTTCCAGTTGTCTGTTCAGTCTGATTTTGTGCTGATGTATCAGCAGATTGATTTCCACAAGCACTTAAGAACAGCATCATACAGCTTAACAACATGGCTAGACAATATTTGTGTTTCTTGAATAATTGATTTACTTGATTTGCTTGATTCATTTGATTTACTTGATTTGCTTGATTTGCTTGATTTGCTTGATTCATTTGTCTTCACCCCGTGTAATACCTTCATTTGCGCAACCGTTTGCGCTTAAATTAATTATACATGACACATTTTACGGAGTCAATACAAATTACCTTATTCTCGTATTTGATTTGTCGTAGTGTATTATTGATGTTATGTTAACTAAATGCTCATTTTTTCATAATACTAATACTAGGTTAGTTTGATATTTTTGTTATGTTAACTTAATTCTTATTTTATGTTAGCTTAATACTATTGTTATGTTAACTTAATACTTATTTTATGTTACATTATGTTAACCATACATCTGATTTTTATATTGAAATCCTATATTTACGTATAGAAACAACCTTCTACTGTTTGTATACGTACATATAGGATTAAATGAGCGACCAACAAGCTAGTATTCAAAGTAATACGGATGCTAACGACCTTCCGGCCTATTTCATCCGTAATTTATGGAACCTTAAGCCAATCCTATTTTGTATTATTTAGAACATTTACGGATGAATACCACGTTGCTACCTAATGTATCCGTATTTATAAAAAATGCACCTAAAACAGCAAGTTAGCCTTCAAAAAAAATACGGATGTTAACGACCTTTCAGTCTATTCCATCGGTAAATAATAAATATGAAAAAACTAACATATACCAAATAACTACCATATACCAAAAAACTAACATGTACCAAATAACTACCATATACCAAAAAACTACCATGTATCAAAAAACTACCATGTACCAAATATCCAACATGTACCAAATATCCAACATATACCAAATAACTAAAATCCCCAAGTACTAGCAACACACAATAATGACTAACACCAATCACTAGTCACTCGGTGCCATCAATACTAAACAACAAATAGTACCAACAAGCAACGCCTCAAATTATTATTTAATCTGTAACAATGCTTTCTCTTGGTCCCAGATAGGATTCAGGCACCTGTTCAAAATCTTTTGCAACTACTATCTTTTCCAAAACAAAAGCCGGGTCCATTGCATAAATTGTGAGAGTATTCATGCCCTGTTTAAATTCCATCGCTTTCTTTGTAATGTGAATCTGATTCAAAACGCCCTGCTCCCACTCTCTGCAACCATTGGTGCCTGCGTCAAAGCTTTGACTCACTGTAGATACTTTCATGATTTCATTATGATTAATCTGCAACCCAAAACATAAATTGTTGCCTCTACGAACCGGGTTACCCGGGGCACTGTATACTACCACGTCATAACTGCCGCTCTGCGGTACCCATAACTGATAAGTTATGGAAGGTGCATTTACACCGGGTTCAAAATAAGTGGTAGAAGGAAAGGCTTTCATTCCTGCTAACGTTTTACCATAATCTTTCAATTCAAGGAATTGTCCTGTTTCTGTATCTGCTTTCTGCGCATAATGAACTGCCTCTATTGATATATAGTTGTCATTAGGTAAGAAAGTCATTGCCTCAGTAATCTGTGTCCGCACGACTTCAATTGGAATTATAACCTTCACATTACCAGCTTCCGAACGCACGAAGAAGAATACTTCTTTCTTTGAAACCGCTTCATCGCAGGGCTCTTCCATAATCTGCGCCACCAATTTCGCTCTATCAACCGAAACTAGAATCCTTTCTTCCAACAAAACAGTTCCTTCTGTTGCTGAAAAAGACACCAAATCATTCTCGCATTCTATTCTATATGAGAATGACTCTGCTCCACCATTTGCAACAATCAACTCAGTCGACTCGATATCCTTTTGTAAAAAGGCGTTCATGTAAATTGTTTTAGCACTCCAATCGCCGCCGGTGGAAAAGTCTTCATCCCAAGCGGTCGTCACAATCATTCTTTTCGTATTTACAGGCTCAACACGATGAATAATCGGGTATACGCAACCTTCGTCATTCCAATTTACAAATCCAATATGCTGAGACAACGCCATTCCATTCCATTTTCCGCCCAATAATCCATGGAAATTCGCTGTCAATTCTCTATCTTTTTTTATGCATTTCAGGATTTCATCTGCTATAGAATTGGCAGCCTTTCGCCCTTGATGTGCCATCAACTTATTCTGTCCTGCCAATAATTGCATGCGCAGTACATTAAAAGATGCAACTGCAGGATAATAAACCAATTCATAAAAAGATGCCTTTTGTGTCTCCGGAATTGCGTGCAGTAATGCATTGGCTTTGCTACTATTCTTCTCAGCCAACTGTAGCATAGAAACAGCCTCCCCGAAATGCGTGGGGTGATAAGTATCTGTTGTCAAAGCTTCCGGTTTTCTGTTATGATTTGTTTTCGTATAATCATGAATGAGTTCCGCTGTAATATTCTGCTGTTGATCAGACATAAAAGGAAATTGGCGTTTAATCCAGTTACGCGTATAAGTATCGGTCTCATTGGGTGCATGAGTTCCATAAGTATCAAAATCATATGCTAAATCCATAAAGTAATTCAGCGGCAATTCATTAAACTTAATATCACCTACATTTACAATCCAGATATCCCTGATTCCGAAATCATAAGCCATGGCCATCTGTTCCCATACTTTAGGCAAATATGTACTGTTCACCCATTCATAAGAAACAGGTCCGCCATGATAATCAAAATGGTAATACATACCCCAGCCACCATCCCGCTCACGCAGTTCCGGTGTAGGTAATGTCCTCATATTTCCAAAATTATCTTCGCATAACATAAAGGTCACGCCATCCAATCCATCCCAGTCGCGCAAACCTTCTGTATGTTCATCTCCATAAAAATATGCTTCCACTTCTTTGTACAAAGCAAGCATTTGAGAAGCCTTTTGATCCTCTCGCTCACAATGTTTGTGAATTAATTCTCTTTGATTCGTAATAATATCTTTTAATAAATCTATATTCTGTTTGAGCGTTGCATCCGGTCCCAGCATAGAAGAATCCCGCTCTCCACGCATACCGATTGTAATTACATTTTCAAATTGACCGCTTCTTTTTAGACCGTCTTCCCAATAGCGAAGCAGCCCTTCTCGGTTAGTATAATAATTCCACTCATTTCCATAAATAGATTCAGGTCCGCGCACTTTATCCCATTCTTCGCTATGGCGCAAGCAGGGTTCATGATGAGAATTGCACATCACAATGCCATATTCATCGGCCAGCTGTGCACTTAATAACCCTGGACCGTCTAAACTAAAGGAAGAACTCCACATAGCAGGCCACAAATAATTTCCTTTTAACCGCAATAACAATTCAAAGACCATATCATACATTTCAGCTGTAAAACCTCCGAAATGCTCCATGGTCCAGTTGCCAAATGCCGGCCATTCATCATTGATGAAAAAACCCCTGTATTTGACAGAAGGTTCTTTGGAAACCATTTGTATACTTTCCTCAAAAATTAATTCGGAGTGATGTTCCGGTTCTGCATCTGCCCAATTAATTAATGGTGATACCCCAATTAACTCTGATAAATGGTAAAGACCATAAATGGTTCCCCGTTTATCACTGCCCGCAATCACAAGTGCCTGTTTTATATTGGGATATGAATTCTTGATCAAAGCAATCTGATAGACTTCTCTTTTATTTTTACAAGCTTCCAGATTCAGGGTGCCTTCTTGCTCAAAGCGTGTCAAAAGGCTACTGTGTCCAATCGTGCCAACCACAATGACACCTTCCTGTTTTCCGGACAAAAGGATTTCTTCGGATTCGATTCTGGGATGACTTCCGGTTACACGTTCCACATCCTTGCAAACTTTCGCAACTATTTTCTTAACGCCACTATATGCAGCCTCTTCTACTAAAAATGGAGTTGTTACACCATTTCTCACTAACGTAAACGACATACAACCAAATCCTCCTAAGGGTTTATATTTCATAAAAATAAGGACATTCTAATATCTACTATTAGAATATCCTTATTTGCGTTTGAAATCTTATCAAATATTGCGATTTTCTCCTTAAGATTTTAAATACAAAAAGCACTATATAAAGGTACCGATTTTATCCCATTTACAAATCCAAAATTACGACTTGAAATTCTGATTGCATATTCCGGTTTATATTTTTCCATATAAACCAGCATGCTTTTGGCTTTCACATGTTCTCCTGCCTTGCATTCAACTGGAATCACATGCCCATCCTTTTGTATTAGAAAATCCACTTCTGCAGTATTATCCGATTCCCAATAGCATAAATCATACCCATTTGTCTTTAGCACTATTGACACATAGTTTTCTGTTAATATTCCTCGAAAATGCTCTGTTTCAGGACTATCTATAGCACTCAATGTCATTCCTGTTCTTGCTGACAGAATTCCTATATCGCTGTAATACAATTTAAAAGAAGTCAAGTCCTGATAAGCTGCAATAGGAAAAAAGCCTTGATTACACTTGACACATGGATTCACAATGCCAGCTCTTATAAGCCAATCAATTGCATCTCCATATTGCGATGCTCGTGCACCTGTTTTAATGAGTTTATACTGAAATTTTTTTGAATCTTTGGCCAATTGCATTGGTAAAGAATCATAAGCTGCAAAAATGCGTACAGTATCATTTCCATCTGCGTATTTCGTCATATCAGCAATATAAGAATTTAGCAGCATCTGTCTAACTTCATCCTGTTTAATTGGAGAATCTTTTATAAGATCGGCATTTACTGCTGCAGGCATTCCCCCAACTATACAATAATGTCGGAATTCCTGTAATGCCTCCTCGTGTAGAACCTTATCCATTGGACAATTAGCAGCATAATGCTCACGAATTGTATCTGCAAGAAGTTGTTTGCCTTTTGCCCACAAAACCTCTTCCAAATCCATCGGATACATGGTAACCATCTGTACCTTTCCTACAGGAAACGAATACTTTTCACGATTCAGAGCAACTCCCAAAAGACTTCCTGCCGCTATTAAGTGATATTCCGGTGCTTCCTCTGCAAAGTATTTCATAGAAGTTAATGCACGCTCACACAATTGAACCTCATCAAAAATAATCAATGTCTCTTCTGGAATAATCTGCGTTTGATAATACTTTTCCAATATAGAAACTAAATGCTCCGGATGAATATCTACATCAAAATATTTACCAATGCTCTCGTCTGTTTCAAAATTAATATAAATAGTATTTTTATAATATTCATTTCCAAGACTTCTCATCAGATATGTTTTACCTACCTGCCTAGCTCCATAAATCAACATTGGCATTCTATCTTTAGTACAACTTTTCCAATCTAAAAGTGTCTTCATCAGTTTACGCTTCATAGAATACACCTCCTATCTGATAAAATTATATCATGTAAATAGGTTTACGTCAATTTTAATGCATTGCAATGCACTTATACCCATGAATAAGTGCATTGCAATGCATTAAAATCCAAAAAATACCAGAGATCCAAAAACTACTGAATCTCTGGTATCACTTAACAACACCTTATTTAAAGTATTTCACTCCTGATTCAAATACCTTCATATCCTGTTCTCCATAAATATTCATCGCTACACCGTTACCACGTCGTTCACAATGTGCCATTTTGCCGTAGCATCTGCCATCTATAGAAGTAATACCTTCAATTGCACTATAGGAGCCATTTACATTCCACTCCTCATCCATTGATACGTTTCCGTTCAAATCAGCATACTGCGTTGCAACCTGTCCATTAGCAAACAGCTTATCAATCCATTCCTTAGGAGCTACAAATCTGCCTTCTCCATGAGATGCCGGACTAACGTAAGTTGCTCCCAGCTCTGCTCCCTGTAACCATGGTGATTTATTGGATACCACTTTGGTATAAACCATCTTGGAAATGTGTCGGTTTATGGTGTTAAATGTCAAGGTAGGTGAGTCTTCTTTTTGTCCGATTATTTCACCGTAAGGTACAAGTCCCAGTTTAATCAACGCCTGGAAACCGTTACAGATACCAAGTACTAAACCATCCTTCTGATTCAATAATGACATAACTGCTTCTTGAATTCTGGCATTACGGAACGCAGTTGCAAAGAATTTAGCACTTCCGTCCGGTTCATCACCGGCTGAGAAACCACCGGGGAACATGATAATCTGTGCATTCTCAATATCACGAACAAAAATTTCTACTGAATCACGAATATCCTGTGCCGTTTGATTCTTAAATACTCTGGTCACTACATCTGCACCGGCTCTGGTAAATGCCTGACTACTGTCATACTCGCAGTTTGTTCCGGGGAATACCGGTATAAATACCTTCGGTCTTGCGACTTTGTTTTTACATACATAAACAGAATCAGCTTTATATATTGTGGAAGAAACTGCATCCTTATCCTTGGAAGCTTTGGTCGGGAATACCTTTTCCAGTTTGGCTGTCCAAGTCTTTAATGCCTCTTCCATGGTAATTGTTACATTCTGATAAGTAAACAAGCCATTATCAACCACTTCAGCAACAGTTCTGTAATTCAGCTCATCTGCTCCGCTTCCTTCAACTGCTAATGCCTGTGCTGCTTCCTTGCTCATTTCCAGGACAATATCTCCCAGACAGTTTTCAAATAAATCCACAGGTTTCAAATCTTCTGCAAAAGTCACACCCAGTTTATTTCCAAATGCCATTTTGCTGATTCCTGAAACCAAGCCGTGTGCATCCAGCGCATACGCTGCTTTCACCTTACCTGCTTTCATTAATTCAGAAATGAATTTGAATGTCTGCATAGTATGTTCATAAACCGGAATATCATATTCATCTTTATCAAACCAGAACTGAACCAGCACATCCCCTTCTGTCTTCAATTCGGGTGTAATCATATCCTGTATCGTAGCCACGTCCACTGCAAAGGAAACTAAAGTAGGCGGAACATCAATTTCATTAAAGGTTCCGGACATACTGTCCTTGCCACCAATCGAAGGAAGTCCATAACCAATTTGTGCATCATAAGCACCAAGCAACGCTGCAAAAGGCTGGCTCCATCTCTCCGGATCAGATGTCATACGTCTGAAATATTCCTGGAAAGTAAATCTGATTTTGGTGAAATCACCGCCACCTGCTACGATTTTTGCCATAGATTCCGTAACTGCATATACGGCTCCATGATAAGGGCTCCAAGATGATAAATAAGGATCAAATCCATAACTCATCATTGTGACTGTATCTGTTTTGCCACCTAATACCGGCAGTTTTGCTACCATAGACTGTGTTTCTGTGAGCTGGTACTTACCACCATAAGGCATTAATACACTTCCTGCGCCAATGGAAGCATCAAATCGTTCAACCAATCCCTTCTGAGAACATACATTTAAATCCTGTAACTCTTCCAGCCAAGCGCCTTTAACATCATCTGCATCCAGCAACTCCTGCACTTTAGGAAGTGCTATTTTCTGGAAATAATTATCTTCTTCCTTGGGAATATCTACTACCACGCTGGTTTCCTGATGTGCACCGTTGGTATCCAAGAAGGCTCTGGAAATATTGACAATTTCATTGCCTCTCCACTTCAGTACCAGTCTGGGTTCCTTAGTAACCACTGCTACCGGAACTGCCTCCAGATTTTCTTCCCCTGCATATGCCAAGAAAGTATCCACATCCTGAGGTGCCACAACTACTGCCATTCTTTCCTGAGATTCGGAAATTGCCAGTTCTGTTCCATCCAGACCCGCATATTTCTTGGGTACTTTATCTAAGTCCACGACCAAACCATCTGCCAGTTCTCCAATTGCAACGGAAACACCACCGGCACCAAAATCGTTACATTTCTTAATAATCTGACTCACTTCTCCCCTACGGAAAAGTCTTTGTATTTTACGTTCAGTAGGTGCATTTCCCTTTTGTACTTCTGCTCCGCACTTCTCAATAGAGCTTTCTGTATGTACTTTTGAGGAACCCGTTGCACCACCGCAACCATCACGTCCGGTTTTACCACCCAATAAGATAATGATATCGTCCGGATCGGAATTTTCTCTGATAACACATTTTCTGGGAGCCGCACCCATTACGGCACCAATTTCCATACGTTTTGCCACATAAGACGGGTGATACAGCTCTTTCACAAAGCCGGTTGCCAGTCCAATCTGATTTCCATAGGAAGAATAACCGCTAGCCGCGCCTCTTACCAGCTGCTTCTGGGGCAGTTTTCCTATTAATGTTTCTGAAACCGGTACTGTAGGATCAGCTGCACCGGTAATACGCATTGCCTGATAAACGTAGCCACGTCCTGATAAAGGATCTCTGATTGCACCGCCCAAACAGGTTGCCGCACCACCAAATGGTTCGATTTCTGTTGGGTGATTATGTGTTTCATTCTTGAAAAAGACCAACCACTCTTCTGTTTCCGGACCGTTTCCATAATCCATTTCTACCGGCACAACCACTGAACAGGCATTAATTTCATCGGATTCTTCCATATCCTGAAGCTTGCCATCTTTCTTTAATTTACGCATGGCCATTAAAGCCAAATCCATCAGACATACAAATTTATCATCACGACCGGCGAAAATCTCATTTCTGGTATCCAAATAGCTTTCATAAGTAGTCGTAAGTGGTACTTTATAATAGCCTTCTTTAAATTCTACATTCTTTAACTCTGTAGAAAAAGTAGTATGACGACAGTGGTCTGACCAGTAAGTGTCCAACACACGAATTTCTGTCATAGTAGGATTTCTGTGTTCTTCATTCTTATAGTAATTCTGTATGTGCTGGAAATCCTTGAATGTCATAGCCAGTTCCAGACTTTTATATAATGAAGAAAGTGCTTCTTCCGGCATATCCTGAAAGCCGTCAAAAACAGTCACATCCGCCGGTTCTTCATATTCCGTAATCAGCGTCTGTGGCTTCTCTATACCCGTTTCTCTGGAATCAACAGGATTAATACAATATGCCTTAATGCGATTAAATTCTTCTTGTGTAAAATCTCCTGTCAGCAGATAGGTTACTGCAGTTTTGATAATCGGTTCTTCGTCTTCTTTCAAAAACTTGATACACTGAACGGCTGAATCTGCACGTTGATCAAATTGTCCCGGCAAAAATTCAACACTGAAAACCTGTCCATTAGCCGGAATCTCTATATTTTCTCTGTACAAAATATCTACAGGTGGTTCTGAAAAGACGCTGTTTAACGCTCTTTCAAATGTTTCCTTCGAAATATTCTCCACATCATAGCGGATAAAAACCCGAACCTCCAAGATGTCTGTAATTCCTAAATAACTACCGATTTCTTCTTTCAGTTCCTTAGCCCTGACTGCAAAAGGCTCCTTCTTTTCCACATAGATACGTTTTACATTTTCCATAATAAACTGATTTTTCCTCCAAATAATTTGATTTTATTTATTCCTCTGCAACCAAACCCTGCATTACATACAAAATTTCTCTATCCACGGTTGCTTCTGATACCCCTCTTGTTTGCGACGCAATCTTCAGCCCTTCTATTACATACATAATATTTCTGGCTGCTCCCCCTGCATCTTCACAATAAAACTCCCCATTATCAACACCGGCCTGAATTAACTTCTCAATAATATATACCGCAGCATCAAACTGTTTTTTTAGTAGATTTTCTTTCGCCGGAATTTTATTTGCAAAAAAATATTCATAAATCGCCTTGTTCAACGAAGGCTTTTTACTCAGTAGCTCTTTCTTTTGTTCTTTTAAAAACAATGCCAGTATATCAGACGGGTCTGCTTTCTCCGGAAGACTTCCTGTAAACACATCATCCGCTTCCTGTTGCTCCAACAGCAATACTTCCTCAAACAATTCTTTCGTACTGGGGAAATACAGATAAAGCCCACCACGGCTGATTTCGCAGGTTTCTACAATATCTTTCATGGTTACTTCTTTATATCCCTTTTCCATAAAAACTTTTCTGGCTGTTTCAACAATATATTTCTTCTTTTGTTGTGATTTATCGCTCATATCCTACTCCTATGCCAACGGTTTATCCCAAATATCCAACAGATCCTTCATTTTCAACAACGCATGCAGAAAAATTCCGCCATCTACAGCCTGCGTCCAAAGAACCCCTTTCGTCATACCGCCCAGCACATATTTGGACAGAATACCCATCACTACATCTATTTCTTTCAGCCCGGCATGTTCAATTGCAGCCAGTTCATCTTCCATATTTCCAATACGGTTCCTTGTGTATATATATTGGTAATTACGATCCATAAGACCGGTTGCCTGCATTTCTTTCACGAAACTCAATAGGGTGCTGTCATATACCGGAATCGGCACTGATTGGCTTGGACTGTTATCGCCTGTATACATCTGAAATGATTTTTGTCCCTGCTTTTGTTCGAACCATGAAATATAGCGAAATAAATCACCTAAAGCGGCTCGGTATTTATTTACCATTTCCTGCTTATAAAGATTTTCGTTTTCCATAGACATCAGAACCCTTTCTTCGAGATTTCCTTTTCTATTTATCTTACCATAAAATTTTAAAAAGTACACTCACTAAATACGAGAATTTTTTGCAAATTATGACTAAATATCCCACATTAATTGTTCGCAAAATATTAACTTGGAAAAAAGCACTTCCTATTGTATAATGTAGAGTGGTTTATAATCAAAATACTTTAACATAAGAAAGAGAGAACTAAAATGAAGAGCTTATCAACAAACAAATGGGTAAGAGCTGCAATACCCGCACTGTTAATTCATTGCAGCATAGGCACTGTTTATTGCTGGTCCATTTTCAGTCAGGAAATTGCCGATTACATCGGTTTCTCTAAGGGTGCTACTGAATGGGCTTTCAGCTTTGCCATCTTCTTCCTCGGTATGTCCGCTGCATTTTTAGGAAATATCGTAGAAAAAGACATTCACAAATCTTCACTGCTTGCTGCTATCTGTTTTGCAATCGGTATGGCCGGAACAGGCTTTTTCATCTGGTACGGTGGCAATCATCAAGGAAGTCCACTGGCTTTAATCGGAATTTATGTTTGCTATGGTTTCATCATGGGTATCGGTCTTGGTACCGGTTATCTGTCTCCTGTCAAGACATTAATGCTTTGGTTTGAAGACCATAAAGGTCTGGCAACCGGTTTGGCAGTTGCAGGCTTTGGTGCTGCTAAGGCAATCGCAAGCCCTATTATGCAATCACTCCTGAATTCATTGGGTGAAGGCGGTATTTACAAAATGTTCTTGATTTTGGCAGTTGCCTATTTTGTAATGATGTTTGCCGGACATCTTCTTTTAAAGAAACCGGAAGGCTGGCATGAAGCTTCTTCTTCTGAAAAGGGTGCAAGTGCAATCGACGTGATCAAAAGCAAACCGGTTACCTTTATTGGTATCTGGCTGATGTTCTACATCAACATTACCTGTGGTCTGGCTTTGATTTCTCAGGAAAAGATGATTATCAAATGTATTGGTCTGGTAGGTCTGGTAGGTGTACTTTCCTCCGTAACCGCTATCTTTAACGCAGGTGGACGTCTTGGATTCTCCGCTTGGGCTGATTTGTTCAAAGACCGAAACACCATTTACAAAATCATCTTTATTCTTTCCATCGTTGCAACCGGACTTGTTATCCTGACACAGGGTATTACCAACATGGGACAAAATACGGTTATTATGATTTTGGTATTAATTCTGCTCTTTGTAGTAAATGCCGGATATGGCGGTGGTTTCAGTAATGTCCCCACCTTGCTTGCAGACCATTATGGTATGAAGAATATCAGTGCCATTCACGGGATTACACTTTCAGCATGGGCAATTGCAGGTCTTACCGGAAACCAAATGGCAGCTTTCATCGTAAAGCATTTCGGTACAGAACAGGAATTAACACATGTACTTGCTGACGGTACCTCAGAAATCATTAAGGTTAACCCTACCGGATATCAAATGGTATTGTATGTAACAATTGTACTCTACATTATCTCAGCTATTATCTGTTTCACCATGGTAGGTAAGAAATCAGCACCTGTTGAGCAGTAAGTGGGATAACCGTAATACATAAAATTTTAATTTATGCATATATTCGTCCTTTAGCTAATATATTTTTATATTTATCTAATATACTTATAGATTTTTATTATTTTTGGCAATATAATATGAAA
>CAZNAP010000032.1:0-23231 GCA_964571145.1 uncultured Lachnospiraceae bacterium
ATTCTCATTACTTGATTTGCCATAAAAAAAGTCGCCTCCTTTTCGCACTTTTAATTGATTAAGTACGACAAGCGGTGACTGTACACTCTCCCGTGCGTGTCCTGCCTTTTCATAAAGCAAAGTGCAGAATCATTCTGCACACCTTATGTTTGGCTTCGCTTAACGCCGGTGTTTCTGCCGTATTGGCAGACGTTTTTCTTGTACAGTGACTTGCCGTCATGTTCTTTGACTGACCATTATGTCAGTCTTCTTGACATTCGCTCCACGGAAAACCTGCAGTACCTCGCGGTAAAGCAGCAACCTCACGCTTCTACGCTATCATGTCACAGCAATAAGTAGTATACATGATGTTTTCTAAGTATGCAAGTGTTTTTTTGAAAATTTCAAATTAATTAGCATGATTGAACTAAGCACTAAAACAATCCCTAAAATATTCCAGATATTCATCTCTTCCTTATATATAAGCACGCCTACCAAAGTAGCGATTACCGGTTCAATAGATGCCAGCACAGATGCAGCTCCGTTTTCCATTCCCTGCAAGCCTTTTGTATAACATAAATAAGGAAGTAGTGTTACGATAATCACCAGTATCACCGACTTAATCCCTAGCTGCCAACTGCTACCCACTACCGTTATGACTGCGCCCGCATCCACGAAGAATACAGACGATAGGGAGCAAAATAAAAAGGTATAAAATGAAATGGTCATAGAACTGTAATTTCGTTGAATGGCGTATCTGCCAAAGATACTGTACAAAGCATAGCCAAACCCTGCTCCCAGACCATAGAGAACACCCGGAAGAGATAAAGCACCTGCCCCACCAGCAATCCCTGATACGAATGCACAGCCTAAAAATGCCAGCACCAGTGCCACCAGTTTCTGCAAGGTGAATTTTTCCTTGAATAAAACTGCTGACATAATCATGACAAATGCCGGTGCTGTGTACAAAAGTACAGCCGCCACCGACAAGGAGGTTAAAGTCATTGTTTTAAAATAACAAAAATTAAAGAAGGCAAGGCTGAATGCCCCTGTGCCAACAAAGCACCATACATCTTTTAATTTGATTCGTAGCGCATCTCGATCGCAAATCAGTAATACCGCTAACATACAAACACAGGCTACCACGCCTCTGATGAAACAAATCTCCATTGAACCAAGGCCTGCTGCCGTCAAACTTCTGACCAGTAACCCCATGAGTCCCCAAAGGCTGCCTGCTGTCAGTACTAATAAGGAAGCTATTTTTTTATTCTTAGTCGAATTGGATGGTACGCTTGACATCTTTATTTCCTGCTTTCATTTTAGTCACTTGTGTTTTTCACAAAACATAGCATACCACTTTATGTATGAAAAACCAACTGAAAACTCATGCCATCCGATTCCTGCTGTGCAAATAGTTCGCCTTCCATTTTATGCATGATTTCACGACAAATATAAAGTCCCAGACCGTTCCCTTCCCGATTGCCTGTATTACTTCCCCTGAAAAAGCTGTCAAATAAATGTGGCATTTCTTCTGTCCTTACTGGAGTTCCGGTATTCTTGATTTTAATCAGCTGGCAATACTCTTCCTCATAAAAAGTAATTTCAATGAACCTGCCGTCACCATATTTAAATGCATTTTCCATGATATTTTCCACCACTTCAAAGGCACTGTCCTTGCTTCCCTTCAGTAGTTTGTTATCGAATTTGCCTATATAGAATTCTGTCATCACCAATTTGCATTTGGGTTCATAATAATCTCGTATCATGGAAACCAAATCTGCTAAATAGAATTCTGCATTTTCCACTTCGATCTGCATTACCTCTTCGCTGGAGGTTCGAACAATTTCTTTTACAAATTCTTCGATTTCCACAGAGAATTTTTCAATTTGTACAGCGGCCTGTTTTTGTTTTTCTTCAGTATCATACAGACCCTCTTCCATGGCCTTGGCATAAAGCTTAATTGTATTTAGGGGGGTTTTGATATCATGGGAAATAGATAACAAAAGCATTTTCTTTTCTTTTTCCAGTTTGAGTGTCTTTAGCTGTGTGGATTTCAGATTGTCTCGCAGTACTGCGATTCCCCAAACAAATTTACCAAAAAACTTATATTTGCTCTCCTGTATTTCTGTTTCAAGGCGTCCCTTTGAAAGCTCATAGGGCATATTCGTGAGTACCGCAAACGGTTTCAATAATCTGATTTTGACGTAAAGTAAAATAAGAAGTGTCAGAATAAAAGATAGCATAATCACACCCTCTACCAGCCAAAATTCCTGATTGAAGTCAACTTTGCCAATATAATCAAATCTGACGATTCCCAAATTCTGTCCATTCAGGTTCAAGGGTTCTATATGTGCTTCCGTACCATTTTTATGTTGCAAAAACGCTTCCAGCTTTGTGCTGTCTGCCATAGCATCCGCTTCTAAAAAAGAAACAGTTTGTATCTGCCCGTATTCAAGCAAATCAGGCATGGAAAAACTGCCCTGTTCTTCCATGCCGTGCATAATCATATTTACTTCCACCAGATATTCTTTGCTTCTTTGCTCCGATTGCCCACGCAAAAGAAATCCTGCTGCCAAAGCAACTATTAAATACAGGCATGCTGCTCCGACTAATACTCCGTTAAACTTCTTCATATTTATATCCTATACCCCAAACTGTGGTTATTCTTTTAGGATTTTTGGGTTCTTCTTCTATCTTGTCTCTGAGCATCTTGATATGTACAGTCAGTGTTTGATATTCGCTGAAGCTCTCCGCACCCCATATTTTATCAAATAAATATTCCTTGCGCAGGGTCTTGCCCGGATTTTGTACCAAAAGCAACAAAAGTTCGTATTCTTTCACGTTAACCGGTATGCGTTTCTCATGGAAAAAGACTTGGTGCGACTCCTTATCAATGGAAATGGCTCCTGAATGAATCAACGTGCTTTCCTGTTTCAAATCATAATTTCTCCGCATGAGTGCAGCAACTTTTGCACGAAGAATATCGATATCAACCGGCTTTTCTACATAATCATCTGCTCCTTGAGCAAATCCATTCATCTTATCTTCTTTGGAAACCCTGGCACTCATAATCATAACAGGAGTATTGCTTGTTTGGCGCAGTGCTGCACAGAACGCAAATCCGTCCATTCCCGGAAGCATAATATCCAATAAAATCAATTTTGCTTTATGCTCCTGCAAGAAGGCTAATGCATCTTCGCTGCTTTCCTTTGTTTCAACCACATAGCCATCCTTTTGCAAAAACATGCAAATCAACTGTGCCAGTTCTGAATTATCTTCGATCAGCAATACATCCGCTATCATTTATAGCTCCTCCACTCAATTTCCGTTTCCTTATTTACGTTTTTTAATTTCCGTTTCCTGATTCACATTTCTTGTCAGCCCTGATTACCAGCCCATTTCCAGCAACCAGCCGGAAAGTTTTCTTTCTCGATCCCTGATTTCCATACCTGCTTCAAACTTTCCAAGACTCATTTCGCCCTTTATATTCCCATCTTCTATATAAAGTACTCTGTCGCACTTAGCTGCCACCTTACTGTCATGCGTGACCAGCATAATGGTTGTGCCTTCTTGGTTGATTCTGTTCAGCTCTTTCATCACTTCTTTTGAATTTTGCTGATTCAGTGCGCCAGTGGGCTCATCTGCAAAAATCATTTCCGGTTGATTAATCAAACTTCTGCAAATGCAGGCTCTTTGGAGTTCTCCGCCCGACACTTCCGTGATATCATTTTCAGCGATTTCAATAATGCCCATTTTCCGCATTAATTCCTTGGCACGTTCATTGATTTCCGCTCTGTTCTTCTTATTGCGACCACCATTCGCCTGATATGCCGGTAAAATAATATTATCATAGATTGTCAGATTTTTTAACATATACATTTGCTGAAAAATAAATCCCATTTGTTTTAAACGAATATCGCTGATTTCCTCTGCTTTCAGAGAATCAATTTCTCTTCCGGAAAAGGTTACTTTGCCTGCCGTCACACAGTCCATTCCGCTGACTGTATATAATAGGGTAGACTTGCCCGAACCGGAGGGACCCATAATGGCTACCATCTCCCCTTTTCGAATATTTAAATTCACATTTCTAAGTACGTTATTCTGTCGTTTATTAATCACATAAGTCTTACATAAGTCTTTCACTGCCAATTGATTCATTTCATTTCTCCTTCTATTATTATACGCTTTTCTCTTTACTTCTTTTCTATTCACATCTTTTCTATTTACTTTTTCGCCTTATTCCAGTGTATTAATTTCCTTCAAATCTACTTTCTTCACTTCTGCCGAGCACAAATATGCTGCCAGCCCCGTGGTCATAATCAGCACCAATGGAATAATCACATAAGCCTCGATTGGTTCCGTAATCAGTTTGATACTGGTAGCGCCCATCATTGCGAAAATAGGGGCGATTGTCAAAGGTGCCAGCACCTTCGATAATCCTGTTCCTGCCAAAATTGCCATGCAAAGAATCAGTATAATTCTCACACTCTGCCAGCATCTAAGGGTTCCACTAGGGAAACCAACGCTCTTTAACATTGCAATCTCGCCATGTTCTCTGGTAATCAACGTTTTCATCATCAGCACCGTAATCAATACATTAATCACCAATACCATTCCCATAATTAATAGTTTGAGTGCATCTAGCTTATCCATACTTCCGCCATTCATACTATTGGCAAATTCGCTTGGGGTATGGACTACATAATCCGGAAAAATTTCCTGTACTTTTTCTTTTAGTTCTCCTGCGGAAAAGTCACCATCCACCTGCGCTTCCATTGCAAATACGCCACTGATGTAACTGTAATCAATTTTCGCAGATTTACTTACTCTAAATCCATCTCCCATATTAATCATTGACTGGTAAAGACCGGTAATGATAAATTCCTCCGTTCGCTCTCCGCACTGGAAATAAACAGAATCTCCAATTTCCACTTCCAATGTAGCGGCAGTTTTCTCGGTAATCATAATTTCATTCGTAAGTTCCGGTATCCTGCCCGAAAGCAGATCATAATCATCTTCTGCTTTCCCAATCTGCTGCACCGTATAAAAGTTATATAGTTCTTCCGGGTTGCTTCCGTAACAAGGCATTGTATATCCTATTTCTACCCATACGTTTGCCACTAATCCGTTACTTGCAAATTGCTGCTCTATTTCTTCAATATCTGAGCGTATTAGGGAATCATTCTTTTCCATAACATACTTTTCCAATTTTCTGTTATCCAGGAAAACATCTGCCTCCTGCATGGAAAAATTTCTGATGACACTGTCATCATTCAAGGTATGCATGGCAGTGAGTGGAAGAAGGATGAGCAACGTTCCAATACAAAAAATAACTGCCAAAACCAGATATTGTCTCACATGACTGAAAATATCATTCCACGCCAAATAGATTCCCGGCAACATATGTTTTCTTTTATGCAAACTGATGCTTGCTTTGGCATGATAACGTTCTCCATTGCTTCCTCTGCGAATCGCCTCAATTGCACTGATTTTCTTCACTTTGCCTGCGCTTAAATAGCAAAACATCAATACAATCAGAACAACTACCACAGCGCAAAGTACATTGATGATTACATTGCCCTTCACATTCTCCGCTACAATATTAATAATTGCCTTTGACAATAAAATCTTTTGGAAGGGAAAACTTAAAAACAATCCAATACAAGCACCCAATACCGCAATGGCAAAATACTTCAACATATAAATGCCTTTAATACTGATATCCTTGATTCCAATCGCCTTCATAATACCGATTTCCTTATAATCTTCCTGTATGGTAAATACAATCGTAAAACGTAAGATTAAAAAGGCAATTAATATCAGACAAATGCTGACAATGATCAAAATAGCCGCAATTAGCATATCGAAGATATAACACATTTTTATAGTCGCTTTATCTACGTTGGATATAATTTGAAAACTATAATTTTTGTACTCTTCCTTAAACTGACTCTCATCAGAATAATTGATGCTGTAAAGCAGCGTATGAAAGCTT
Source organism: uncultured Lachnospiraceae bacterium (assembly GCA_964571145.1). Classification (GTDB taxonomy): domain Bacteria; phylum Bacillota; class Clostridia; order Lachnospirales; family Lachnospiraceae; genus Suilimivivens. The sequence continues at coordinate 5,975 of CAZNAP010000032.1, forward strand.
TCTGATGTACCTGCCTCCATAAATTTGTCATAATCTGCCTGAGATAAAAATAATCGTTTAAATCCCATCATTTCAGTTCCAAACACAGCATCTTTGGCTATTGTTGCCACTGTATAGTCCTGCGTAATTCCATTATAGGTAATTTGGATTTTATCTCCTACCTGCAAATTATTTCTTTCGGCCTGCACTCTTGGCAAAGCAATTTCTCCTGATTTTAAAACCAAAGGCTTGCCTGCTTCATCAAACACTTTCATAAAGTTTTTCGGAACAGCTCCAACTGATAAGGTGTTGCCTTTATCATATTGCTCTTTGCCAGGTTCATTTGTGCATTCCAGAATACGAATGTTTTCATCTGTTAGAATAAAAACATCTGAAACATCATATTCTTCTACGGAATCACTGCTTCCAAGAAAATCATCCATATCCGTTTTGGTTTCTGTACCCGTCACGACAATCAACCGATCCGGTGTCTTAGCCAGCTCCAAAAACTGATCCACTGCGCCTGTAATCGTAATCAGGTTGTTCACACTGCTTGCCAAGAAAGTAGCTGCCATAATAATGAATATCAGCAGGATGACATTCATGGTCTTTTTTCGTTTTAAGTCTTTCTTTAATATGTGTAATAACATTTTTTCACTCCTCATTTTTGTTTTCTAATCGCTTCGTCGCTAACCGGTATGGACTCATTATAAATGGGTAATTATTAAAAAATCCTTAATAAAATCTACAAATTTTTAGGCGAATGTAGTATACTTGTACTTATTATGGAAGAAAGAGAAAAACACATATATACGAAAGGATTTTTTATGAAAATAGGATTTGATAACGAAAAATACCTAAAAATGCAGTCCGAGCATATTCGTGACAGAATCAATCAATTTGACAACAAACTATATTTGGAATTTGGCGGTAAATTATTTGACGATTTTCACGCTTCCAGAGTGTTACCGGGATTTCGTCCCGACAGTAAGTTAAGCATGTTACTTCAGCTGGCTGATCAGGCAGAAATTGTCATTGCCATCAGTGCCGCTGATATTGAGAAAAATAAAGTCCGCAGCGATTTAGGAATTACTTATGATGTAGATGTATTGCGCCTAATGGAAGTCTTTCGTGAAAAAGGGCTCTATGTAGGAAGCATTGTTTTAACAAAATATACAGGACAAAGAAGTGCGCAGCAATTCAAAACCAAACTGGAAAAATTAGGCATCAAAGTATATTGCCACTATATGATAGAGGGTTATCCCAGCAACATTTCCTTAATTGTCAGTGATGAAGGCTATGGTAAGAATGATTATATCGAGACCACCAGACCACTGGTAGTTATCACCGCACCTGGACCCGGTTCAGGTAAAATGGCCACTTGTCTGTCTCAGCTTTATCACGAACACAAAAGAGGCCTGAATGCCGGTTATGCTAAATTTGAAACCTTCCCCATTTGGAATCTTCCGCTTAAACATCCTGTCAATCTTGCCTATGAAGCAGCTACTGCTGACCTGAACGATGTCAACATGATTGATCCTTTTCATTTAGAAGCTTATGGCAAGACTACCGTTAACTATAACCGCGATGTAGAAATCTTCCCTGTTCTAAGTGCTATTTTCGAACAAATTTATGGTGTGAGTCGCTATAAAAGCCCTACCGATATGGGTGTAAATATGGCGGGCAACTGCATTATAGATAATGAAATCTGTGAAGAAGCCTCCAGACAGGAAATCATCAGACGCTATTATCAAACGCTGAATGGTGTAGTCGATGGCGAAAATAATGAAAGCGAAATTTTAAAAATAGAATTGCTGATGAAGCAAGCAGGCGTATCCACCAATGATCGTCTGGTAGTCGCACCTGCCAACCAAAAGGCTGAACTGACCGGTGCTCCTGCATTGGCTCTGGAACTGCCAAATGGACATATTGTGACTGGTAAAACCTCCGATTTACTTGGTGCTTCAGCTGCTGTACTTCTGAATGCATTAAAAGAACTGGCTGAAATTGATGACAGCGAACACATTATTTCTCCATCCGCAATTGAACCTATTCAAAGACTGAAAACCGGATATCTTGGCAGTAAGAATCCAAGACTTCACACAGATGAAATATTGATTGCCCTTTCCACCAGTGCCGCAACCAGCAAAAACGCACAAATGGCTATGGAACAACTTTCCAAACTGAGAGGCTGTCAAGCACATGCTTCTGTGAAAATTTCTTCGGTAGATGCCAGAATTTTCCACAAGCTTGGTGTGCAGTTAACCTGTGAAGCCAAATATGAAGCGCACAAATAGAACTAATTCATTCAAAGGAGAATTAAAATGCCAAAAGTAACCCCTTTTAAAAGTATCCGACCAACACCGGAATTAGCTGCCCGTGTAGCCGCTCTTCCTTATGATGTATATAACAGAAAAGAAGCCTGTGAGGTTGTTAAAAACGAGCCCTATTCATTCCTCAAAATTGACCGTGCAGAAACCCAGTTTCCTGACAATGTCGGCACCTATGACGATTGTGTTTATGCCAAGGCAAAAGAACTGTTGGAACAGTTTATCAATGACGGCACCTTTATAATAGAAGAAACGAATTGCTATTATATCTATGAATTGACCATGAATGGTCGCACACAGACCGGTATTGTAGCTTGTTCCGACATTGATGATTATCAACAGGGAATTATTAAAAAGCACGAAAACACCAGAGAAGATAAAGAGCTGGACCGTATCTGTCACGTGGACACCACCAGTGCGCAGACAGGCCCTATTTTCCTAGTTTATCGTGCCAAAGAAGCCATTCATGCGATTACAGAAGCAGTAAAGAAAGATGCACCCCTTTACGACTTTACTTCAGAAGATCAAATTACTCATAGAGTATGGTGCATTTCTAATAAGAGTACGATTCAACAATTGGAATCATTATTTGCAGAAATTCCTTATACTTACATAGCAGACGGACATCACCGCTGTGCTTCTGCCGTTAAGGTTGGTCTCAAACGCAGACAGGAGAATCCCAATTATACTGGCGACAAAGAATTTAATCGTTTCCTCTCTGTGCTTTTTCCGGATGACGAATTGGCAATCTTGCCCTATAACCGCGTCGTAAAGGATTTAAACGGTCATTCCTTGGATGATTTTCTATCCGCTGTTCAAGATGCAGGATTTGAAATCGAAAAAGTAGGAACAGAGCCTCTTGCACCCGATAAAAAGGGCACTTTTGGAATGTATTTGCAGGATAATTGGTATCAACTGACAGCTAAAGCTTCCCTATTATCGGAAGACCCTGTAGCCGGACTGGATGTATCTATTTTACAAGACTATTTACTGGGACCTGTTCTTGGAATCGGGGACCCCCGAACTGATAAAAGAATTGATTTCGTAGGTGGTATTCGCGGCCTTGGAGAATTGGAAAAGCGTGTTCACGAAGATATGAAAGTAGCTTTCTCCATGTATGCAACTTCTATTACCGAACTACTTCAGGTAGCCGATGCCGGATTGTTAATGCCACCAAAGTCTACCTGGTTTGAACCTAAATTGCGCAGCGGATTGTTTATTCATCAAATTTAACAGAAACTAGTATAAGAAATAGTATAAAAACAGTATGAAGAAACATAAGAATAAGGGCGGAACGGATATGAGCAGAGAATGTTTAAAAGATAAAAAAAGAATTGTAGTAAAAATAGGTACATCTACAATTACCCATACGGCGACTGGCCATTTGGATTTAATGAAGTTGGAGCAATTTGTGCGGGTATTAACAGATATCAGAAATCAGGATAAAGAGTTAGTGGTTGTTTCCTCAGGTGCCATTGGCGCAGGAAGAAAAGCACTCGGAATCAAGGGCAAACCACAGAGCCTTTCAGTTAAGCAGGCTTGTGCCGCAGTCGGACAGGCAAGATTGATGATGATTTATCAAAAATTATTTTCCGAATATAATCAGACAATTGCGCAGATGCTGATTACCAAACATACACTTACCAATGAAATCAGTCGTACCAATGCAGAGGGTACGTTACACGAGCTGTTGGATATGGGTGTGATTCCGATTGTAAATGAAAATGACCCGATTTCCACAGACCAGATTATGGATTTGAATTTCGGCGATAATGATACCTTGTCAGCGAATGTAGCAGAGCTTGTAAATGCAGACTTGTTGATTCTGTTGTCTGATATAGACGGATTGTATACAGACGACCCGAGATGTAATAAAGATGCTAAATTTATCAGTTATGTAGAAAATATTGACGGAAAACTAGAGTCTATGGCTAAGGGCGCATCTACAAATTTGGGAACCGGAGGCATGGCAACCAAAATAGCCGCTGCCAAGCTGGCAACAGCTGCAGGTACTGATATGGTCATTGCCAACGGAGATCAGGTTGACAATGTAATTCGCATTTTAAACGGAGAAGAAGTAGGTACACTTTTTAAAGCTTAGGAATACAGTCGGAAATAATATACGCAAAAAGGAAAACAAATCAATATGTGGATTGCAGACAAGTGGAAAGATTATGAAGTAATAGATACCTCAGAAGGGGAAAAGTTAGAGCGTTGGGGCAAGTATATTCTCCTTCGTCCTGACCCGCAGGTTATTTGGAATACGCCCAAGGAAGTACCCCAGTGGAATAAGCTGAACGGACATTATCACCGTTCTGATAAAGGCGGCGGAGAATGGGAATTCTTTCATCTACCCAATGAATGGAGCATTCAATATAGAGAGCTGACTTTTAATTTGAAACCTTTCAGCTTTAAACATACCGGACTTTTCCCAGAACAGGCTGTGAATTGGGACTGGTTTTCAGAGTTAATAAAAAAAGCCGGAAGACCTGTTAAAATACTGAATCTATTCGCCTACACAGGTGGTGCCACTTTAGCTGCAGCCGCTGCCGGAGCCAATGTAACACACGTGGATGCATCCAAAGGCATGGTTACCTGGGCTAAGGAAAATGCAGCCGCTTCCGGACTGGCAGATGCACCAATCCGCTGGTTGGTGGATGACTGCGTCAAGTTTGTAGAACGTGAAATTCGCCGTGGCAATACCTATGATGGCATTATTATGGACCCGCCCTCTTATGGAAGAGGCCCTAAGGGTGAAATATGGAAAATGGAAGACAGTATTTACCCTTTTATTAAATTGGCCGCCCAGTTGCTGAGTAAGGATGCACTGTTCTTCCTAATCAATTCATATACCACCGGATTACAGCCAGCAGTATTGACCTATATGCTGCATTCTATAGTGGCAAAAAAAAGAGGCGGTATGGTAACAGCCTCTGAAATCGGTCTTCCTGTATCAAGTAATGGACTGGTTCTGCCCTGTGGTGCTTCAGGACGTTGGATGGCTGAGTAACCGCATCACCAGTTCCTTGTAATGCGGGATAAAATCTGCCAAAACATTGCTTTTATGATACACATAAGGCACCCGATTGGGGAAATAAAGATACATTCTATAACCATACATAATTAACATAAATCCAACCAGAATGCCAAACACTAAATTCAATCCTTTTATTTTCGTACCCCGTATATATCGAAAGTAACCGCCATAAATTAAGGCAACGATAATTGGGAAAATAGCCGGATTAATATAGGCAGCTCTGGCTATTTGTCCCTGTAGCAGATAAAGTCCTGCTCTGGTCAGACCGCAACCCGCACAGGGAATACCTGCAAATACCAGTAAAGGGCAAAAAGCATCATATCGCCAATGAACAATCAAATAATAAACCACAAAAATCACTGCGGCCGGCCAAAACTGTTTTAGGTCTTTCCATATTCTATTTACGATTTCTTTTATTTTTTTCATTCTCAAATTTTTTCAAAAGATGCTCTACATCTTCGATTCTTCCAATCACCATTAAATGTTCTTTATCTGTAAATTCATGATCTGCCATGGGTAAAAGCTTGGTATTTTCTCCCTGTTTCAAACCCAGAATGCTGACCTTGTACTTTGCACGAACATGCACTTCTTTGATTGTTTTTCCAACCCATTCTTCCGCTACCGGAATTTCAAAAATAGAATACTCGTCATTCAGCTCAATGTAATCAAAAATATGATTGGAGCTGTAACGCACTGCTACCTTCTCCGCAATATCTCGCTCCGGATAGATGACTTCATCTGCACCGTTACGTAGAAGGAATTTAGCCTGAATATCCCGAGTCGCTTTACTGACTACATACTTGGCACCATTTTCTTTTAAAAGCGATGTGATTTCCAAACTACTTTGAAAATTGGTTCCGATACAAACAAAACAAATATCAAAATTACCGATACCCATACTTTTAAGCACCTCTACGTTGGTACAATCTGCTATTTGTGCATTCGTTACCAGTGGCATCATTGCTTCTACATTTTCTTCTTTCTCATCCACTACCATGACTTCATTATGCAGCTCTACCATATTTCTGCAAAGATGCTGTCCGAATCTGCCTAACCCTATTATTAAAACTGATTTCATATTTCACCCATACCTTTCTCACAATCCATATTGCCAACTACTCTCTATACTAACTGCTCTATATAATCAACTACTCTATATCACTATGCCAACGGCACAAACTTTTTTAGCCTATCATAATCTTTTCAACCGGTAGCTGTATCTGTGGTGCCTTTCTTCGTTCTGCAAGCGAAAGTGCAAAAGACATACTTCCAATTCTGCCACAGTACATTAACAAAATAATGATGATGCGCGATGCAGTAGACAATTCTCTGGTCAAGCCTGTACTCATTCCTACTGTTCCAATTGCAGAAAAAATCTCGAACATCACATCTTCCACCGGTAAAACCGGCTGTAAAAAGCAGATTGCAATTGTTGCTGTCACTGCCATTAACAAACTAATTACTACTACATTACTGGCCTTACGAATCACATCATCATCCATACGTCTGTGAAAGATATTCACCCCTTTACTGGAGCGTAAATTCGACCAGACATACACCACCAAGACCATCACTGTAACTGTTTTAACGCCGCCGGCTGTAGAACCGGGACTGCCGCCGATAAACATCAATAAGATAGTTAATAACTTGGATGCATTCGTCAAACCAGCCGTGTCAATGGTGTTAAAGCCTGCTGTTCTGGCCGTCACTGAGCTAAAGGCGGCTGCCAGAAACTTGTCAACTCCGCTCATACCGTTCAGTAGATTATTATTTTCAAACAATAGGAAAAGCAATGTACCCGATACAATTAGTAATATGGTTGAAAACAAGGTAATCTTCGTATGCAACATATACTTTTTCCAGTGAAATGTATTCTTTTTCAAATCACTCCACACAAAAAAGCCGATTCCACCAGCTATAATCAAAAACATAAATACAAGATTAATTGTAATATCACCATAAAAAGATGTAAAAGAGGAATATCGCCCAGAGTATTGACCCATCAAGTCAAATCCCGCGTTACAAAAAGCTGATATCGAATGAAATATGCCATAAAAAACACCTTTTCCAAATCCAAATACCGGAACAAACCGAATAGCCAATAGGACAGCTCCTATTCCTTCCAATAATAAAGTCCCTTTAAACACCATTTTAGTCAAGCGGACAATTCCACCCATTTGCATGGAATTCATGCTTTCCTGTAACAGACCTCTGGTACGCAGAGAAATCCTCTTACGTAGTAACATAGCCAGCAAAACACCCATGGTCATGAAACCCAGTCCGCCAATTTGAATCATCAGGAGTAAAAAAATCCGTCCGACCACGCTCCACTGCGTTGCTGTATCCACAACTACCAGCCCTGTCACACAAGTAGCACTTGTTGCCGTGAACAAAGCAGTCAAAAAATCAGCTCCTTGCCCACTATTCGAGGAAACAGGGAGCATCAATAATATTGTTCCAACTAAAACAACAATCAAATATCCCATTGCAATAATTCTTACATAGGACAGCTTATCCTGCATCTTTTTCAATAATTTCTTTTTTTTAGTCACTTCTGCCATTTAAGCTTCCTCCTACCTTTCCTATTCTATACCAAAACAAATTTGAAATCCACCCTAAATCCCATATAAAGTTTGCCAAGAATGGGGCTTTTTAAATTAAGGGTAATAGTGTATAATGGCATCATTAGAGTTTAAAAGGAGTAAAAAATATGTCAAAAATTATTCTGACCGGTGACAGACCCACCGGCCGCCTTCATGTAGGCCATTATGTAGGTTCCTTAAGAAGAAGAGTGGAACTGCAGAATTCCGGTATGTATGATAAAATATTTATTATGATTGCGGATGCACAGGCACTGACCGATAATGCCGAGCAACCCGAAAAAGTGCGCCAGAATATTATTGAAGTGGCACTGGATTATTTATCCTGCGGCCTTGACCCGGCACAATCCACTTTATTTATTCAGTCACAGATTCCCGAACTTTGTGAACTTTCTTTTTATTATATGAATCTGGTTACCGTGTCCAGACTGCAGAGAAACCCTACTGTTAAATCCGAAATTCAAATGCGTAATTTTGAAGCCAGCATTCCTGTAGGCTTTTTCACCTATCCGATTAGCCAGGCTGCTGACATTACCGCTTTTAAAGCAACCACCGTTCCTGTAGGCGAAGATCAGCTTCCCATGTTGGAACAAACCAAAGAAATTGTTCGTAAATTTAATGCAGTTTATGGCGACACTCTCATCGAACCCGATATTTTACTGCCCGATAACAAAGCCTGCCTGCGTCTTCCCGGAATTGACGGCAAGGCTAAAATGAGCAAGTCCTTAAATAACTGTATTTACCTATCAGATACAGAAGAAGATGTGCGTAAAAAAGTTATGAGCATGTTTACCGATCCTAACCATTTGCAGGTTTCTGACCCCGGTCAGGTAGAGGGCAACCCAGTATTTATTTATCTGGATGCATTCTGCAAAGAAGGCATGTTTGAAGAATACCTGCCTGATTATGCCAACCTGGATGAATTAAAAGCACACTATACAAGAGGTGGTTTAGGCGATGTAAAGGTTAAAAAATTCCTGAATAGCGTATTGCAGGAAGAACTTGCTCCGATTCGTGCCAGACGTAAAGAATGGGAAAAGGATATTCCCGCTGTATTTGACATTTTACATAAGGGTAGTATTGTTGCCAAAGAAGCTGCTGCTGCAACCTTAGATGACGTCAAGAATGCAATGAAAATCAACTACTTTGAAGACCATGCATTAATTGCAGAGCAAGCACAGAAATACACACAGAATTAAGTTTATAACCACTAATCTGAAAGAAAGGCACCACTATAAAATGAAAGCTTTCCAAATTACGGAACTAAAAAACTTCATGAGTCGGTTACTTGGCACCGACACCTTTGATTCCTTTCTTTTGGCAGAGGCTTCTATTTCGACCTATAATTCTTTTGTGATTGACGGACATATTGAACAGGAATTCTTCGCCGGAAACGACGAAACGGACGAACATCCTGCTTATGAATTTTCAGAATGGAAGAGCATGCGCAGCCTTTGTTTTGATTTAATCAAAGGTAAGCGCACGCCCTTAAATTTTAAGTTTATTCTTCATCTCAAACCTGAATTTGTATCTGACATTCTACAAACCGGCGACTCGGCAGTGACTCTCTCAGATGTGCGTGCTTTTGTCCTGAATATTAAGTATGACGGCTCGCAACTTTCCTGCATTACTGCTACTGCTTTCCACACCTTCATCATGGACAAAACGCCCGATCAGCTTTGGGATGCCTATATGACTGATTTCTTTGAAAAAGCAGGTATACACGTAGACTTGCTCTAACGCTCTTAATTCAGTGTATCCACTACTGCTCCCTTGATTTCTTCTTCTATTAGTTTCATTTCATCTAATATCTTCTTGACTTCTTTTTGAACTTCCTTTACGGTACTGCCCAATTCCACAAGACTTTCAGAAGAATCTGCTGCCTGTTCCTGATTGTCTCTGACCTTCTCCTGTTCGCTCTTGTTTTCTTCCAGCTTCTCGGCCTTTTCTTCTTCCTCTTCCTTCTTCTCAGCTTTCTTTTTGGCCGCTTCTAATTCTTCTTCCTGCTTCTCATCTACATGCTCTTTTGCTTCTTGGATGAGCATACCTTGAATTTCATCGCTGGCCGCTTTCATGATTTCATCAGCACTTTTTCCGGCTTTAACCATATTCTGAGATTTCAGCATTTCGTTTCTGATTGCGGAAATTACGGCATTTTCTCGATTTATCCCTTGGTCTGCCTCAACTATTTCCTGCTCATAAGGTGCACCTCCCGCCTTTATTTCTAAAGAATGGCGCTGGTATTCTGTTAATTCGCCTTCATCAATTCTGGCCAGTTGCTCTCTGTCCTCATCTGTAAGTCTCACCTTAGAGCCCGGCTTGTTGGCATCGATCCGTTTCACTAAAAGCTGTAAGTCCTGTTCTTCCTGACTATCTTCCTCAATACCATAGTTTTTACGAAGTGCAATTCGGCTTTCTTCGATTTCATCCAGCTTTTTGCTGTTTTCGCTCATGGCTCTTTGATACTCGGCGATTCTGGCTTTACTTTCACTAATCTGTTTGCTTACCTGCTGTTCCCCTTCCCAGGCATCTCCTACAATCTTCATCGCACGCTGCTGAGCTTCTTTGCGCTTACCGGTAATGGGGTCCAGCGCCTTGTTCAGTCCGCCGGCAAAAATTGATTTGGACTCTTTCTTTTCATTTGCTAATTGATTAATTGCTTCATTATGTCTATTCTTAAGTGTCTGGTCTCCTGCAAAAATAACTGTGTCTTTTACTCTCATGGGTTCCCTCCCGTTCTGTTGCTGTTTCTCCGTAAACAATTTGTTTCTCTATTTCTCTGCAAACAATACTTCATCTTATACATCGGCAAAATAGATGAGATTCTTTAGTGACTATATTTCATTGACGAAACTACCCAAAATAGTATATTATAGAGTTCTACACCGCCTTTTGGACATGTACCTTTAGGCTCGTTACGAAAGGAGCAACACCATTATGAAAATACAACCATTAGCAAAAAAGTTACTGGCAGTTAGCACCGCTATAGGAATCTGTGCAGCGACTGTATTGGTTTCTCCCAGTTTCCTGGTAAACGGAACAGACACACTGGCTGATGATCAGGTTCGCAGTGTGTATACCAATGAGTTGATACCTGCTGCGCAAGCCGGACAGCGTCCTATTGCCATTATGATGCCAACCGATAAAAAAGCACAGCCTTCCTACGGAATCGGCAGTGCCAAGGTTTTATATGAAATCATGGAAGAGGGTGAAATTTCCCGCCAGATGGCAATTATTGACAACTGGCAAGGCTTAAGCCAGATTGGAAATATCCGTAGCTGTAGAGATTATTACATATCGATTGCAACCGAATGGGATCCTATCTTAGTACATTTTGGTGGTGTTTTCTATATGGCAGACCGCATTACTGCACCTGATATCAATAACTTATCCGGCACTTATGAATATGGAACCGGTGGAGAAATGCCCGGCTCCGGTAAGTTTTTCCGTACGACTGACAGAAAAGCACCTCACAATGCTTACATCAGCGGTGACGGCATTACGAAAGCCTGCACAGCACTTGGCTATTCACTTGCTAACAGACCAGAATATTACAACGCATCACACTTTACCTTTGCAGCAGCTACCAATACTTTAGAGCAATATGCTACAGCAGTTCCCGGTAATGTGATTGATTTATCCAACATCTTCACCTATACCAAGAGCTACTTTACCTATGATGCGGCCAGTGGACAATATCTAAAAAACATCCACGGCAAGGCACAGACCGATGGATTGACCGGCCAGCAAATTACCTTTTCCAATGTCATTATTCAAAACACAAATTGGGAAAAAAGAGATGCGAAAGGTTATCTTTCCTTTCAGGTAATCGGCTCCGGCGATGGCTACTATTTCACCAAAGGACGCGGTATCCACATTACCTGGAAAAAGACGGCAGAATATTCACCGACTAAATATTATGATGATAACGGAAATGAAATTCAGATTAACGAAGGCAAGACCTACATCGGTGTTGCACAGGCTGGACGAACCACTCTCTATTCTTAGAAATCTACGATTTCTAAGAATCTTGATTCCAGTAAAAATCAGAGATTATTTATGATAGTTAGGAATTTGTCACCTGAAATCGGTTTGGAGAAATAGTATCCCTGTAAATATTCCACGCCGTTTTCCTTAAGATAATTGACCATGTGTTCTGTTTCAACACCCTCTGCCACTATCTTAACACCAATTGATTTTAATAATTTAATGACTGAGCGAAGTAGGATTTCTGCCTGCTTCGCTTGTTCTTTATCCTCATCAAAGGCAGGCCAGATTAAGCTCTTATCTAACTTAACCAAATCGTAATTAATCTGATTCATCTTCGCCAAATTAGAATATCCTGTGCCAAAATCATCCATAGAAAAACTGAATCCCAGCTCACGAAGTCTTATGATATTATTTTCAAACGTTTTGCCAAAATTAACTGTTGCTGTTTCTGTAATCTCTAAATTGATAAAAGAAGCCGGAAGTTGATAACGATTAACAATTTCCTTTAATCTGGTATCCAGTCTCGGAAAAGCTGCCTGAATTGCCGATAGATTCACCTCTATATATTCTAATGTGGTTTCGGGCAAGTGATTTGTAGCTGCAAATTCCGCTACCAACTCTAAGGCTCTGTCACCGATATCTAAAATCAAACCCTTTTCCTCAGCCAACGGAATAAACTCCTCCGGGGATACGAATCCCAAATCACCGCAGTTCTTGAATCGGATTAATGCTTCCGCAGAGGTAAAGGTTCTCTTCTCACTGTTATAAATAGGCTGATAAACCATTTCAAATCCGTCATTTTCAATTGCTTCATCCAACAATAAATCAATCTGGTCTTTACGCTGTTTGTCTTTGATAATATCCTCGTTTAAGAAGCAAATTTTACTGGCACCATTTTGCAGCTTAATTCTCATAAAATCAAGAATTCCATCCACTTCGTTCCAGGTCTGTGTATATTTTCGCAAATCCATAACGCTGATATGACAGTTGAGCCTAAAATCACTATATTCTTCACTCATCAATTCAGCTTCAATCGCCTGTAGTTTGTTCATAAAGTATTTGATATCTCTGGTTCGGAAAATACTGAATATATTTTCTCTGGAATGATACACTTCGCATCTCGTGTGCTTTTCAAGCACATTCTTAAGGTATTTTAATGCTTCATTTGCTTTATCTCTGCCTGTGATCAAATTAATTCGATCTAAATTTTCACAAGTCAGATTCACAAGAAACAATGGCCTCTTCTTAGCATAATTTTCAGCTAACATGCGGTTAAATGCGTTTCGATTAAAACTATCTGTATCCACGTCATAGTTTTCTCTCTGATTTTCATGAGAAAAGTAAATGGACAATACCATCAAGACAAACCCCAATCCTGACAGCAGAATATGTGGGAATATCATCTGCACAATCATCGCGCATATCCAGATACCACAGCCTAATAACACGGATGAACGTTGACTTTTCGTAAGATAGCCCTCTTTTGCAAAAGCAAGGCGTAATCCCATAATCAAATAGATAAAGCTACAGATATAGACTGTATAAGCCATAGCCCCATAAGAATAAGCCGCACGCTCACTAATATAATATTCCAAGTTTCCAAATGCAATCACCAAAGCTGCTATTACAATTGGAAGCAGCGTCCACGACAACTCTTTAATTGTCATACGTTTTTGATTGTAAGCCAGCATTCTGATATACAGATACTCAGTAAACAGCATCAAAATAACACTGGCAATAAACATCTGATGAAACCGTCTGTTCCATTCTGCCATTGCCTCTGACAAATGTGTAATGGTATATACCGTCGCCAAATCCAGACATAAATTCACCGCAGTCAAAAATATCAATACCCTAAAGTATCGACTGGACCGCAATTTTAAATGCGGATTTTTGATGTAATCAATTACAATAATGAGTAGCACAAAAATGGCTGCTATTTGGAATCTGCAATTTAACTCAAATATACATCCACCCACTGCGTAGTACACGCATATTTCTCTAATTCGGAAATCGTTAATTCCATAGCACTGTTACTGCTGCCGCATGCTGGAAAAACGGTTTCAAATCTCTTTAGTGATTCATCCAGATATACCGGTACGCCTTCTTTAATTGCAAAAGGGCATACTCCACCTACCGCATGGCCAATCAACTCTTCCACCTCTTCCGCTGAAAGCATTTTAGCTTTTGTTCCAAATTGCTGCTTATACTTGGCATTATTAATCTTCATGTCTCCGGCAGTTACAACCAGTATAGCCTGTCCGTCCTTCATAAGGGAAATCGATTTAGCAATTCGTGCCGGTTCACATCCCAGTGCTTCCGCAGCCAATGCAACTGTTGCGCTGGATACTGCAAACTCCTGAATTCGATCTTCCATACCATATTGTCTGAAATACTCTTTCACTTTCTCGATTGCCATTTGATGATGCCTGCCTTTCTGTTATAGAATACCACTGATATAAAGTGCAAAAAGGAAGAGAATTATCGTCACCACTAACATAATAATTCCCATGTATACTGCGGTTTTGAACTCTTTAATGGCTACCATGTTGGGATTTTGTGGACTAAAGCAAACCGTAACCTGCTGCCCGAAATTCTTATTGGGCTCCTGAGAGACATTCATACTAAAGCCATCCATTGTTTCTACATCATACTCCTGGTCCTCATAAGTAAATTTCACTCTGTAGTTATAAGTGCAACGCTTCCCATTGCGCTCAACCTTCTCATAGCCTGAAATAATACCCGGCACAGCCGTTCCGCCCAAAGTCATGGAAAGGCGTTTTCCTAAAACAAATAATGTAGCGATTCCCATAATAATTCCAACACTGAATAAAATTAATGTAGCCATTTATTGCTCCTTTTTCTGTAAGTCACTCAGTGCAGATCTAAACGACCAGACACTAGGTAACTAATGCTATAAATTAACAAGCTCTTCGTAGCTGCTCACACGATTACGCCCTTGTTCCTTGGCATAATATAAGGCATCATCCGCCTGTGAAACCGCTACATGATAATCACCGCCATTATAATCCGTTACACCGATAGAAACTGTAATATTGCAAATTTCACTTTGCCGATTCTGAATTTCCAAGCGAATATTTTCGGCTGTTTCCATTGATTTTTGTAAATCCGCTTCCGGCAGAATAATCAGAAACTCTTCTCCTCCCCAACGGATAATGTAATCCGCACTGCGAATCATTTCCTTAATGCACTCTGTCATTTGCATTAACACAGCATCGCCGCCATAATGCCCATGAACATCATTCACTTCTTTAAAATGATCAATGTCCAACATTAGAATTCCTGCTTTGCCAAACAAGAGCTCATTGGTTCCCGGCAAACAGATGTGCAATAATTCATTCCTATTATATACCCGCGTTAATTGATCATAAACCAACGCTTCCTCCAGCTTATTTCGTGCTATAAACTGATCCATATAGGATTTCTCCATAATCACCTGTGCGGCACAAATTCCCACTAAGCAGGGGATTGCCAAAGCAATCATGATATCCAGGTTTTCATAATGGTTGAACAAATTTGATGCCAGAATATTCACAAGCAAAAGACTGTGAAAGCACACTGACCATACTTTTGGCGCACAGAATCCTACTGCCAAAAACATCAGATGCATAATAACAAAACCTTCACTTGCATATTGCTTATCTGGCATATAAACAACTGCCCATATGGTACACCACATGGCTGCATGAATGACCAGATAGGAAAGCTTAACCATAATTTTATAAGATTTCACTTTCTTTTCCACGATAATAAATAGCAGCATGGGAAGCAGAATAAACGTCCGGGGCAGCAATGTCTCATAGGATAATCTATTAAATAATTGGCAATCTGCTACCCAAAACGCTATCTCTGCCAGACAAGATAAAATTACCACCCATTTGTTAATCAGTTTATAATAATCGTATTTGCTTTGGTAAAAAACATCTTTATCAAAAGTCATATAGTTAGTTGTCCTTATTAGTCATTTGTAAAATTATCGAAATATCCCTGAATCAAAATAATCGGGGTTCCCTTATCTCCGGAACCGGAGGTTAAATCGCATAAAGAACCAATTAAATCTGTCAATTGTCTGGGGGTAGTTCCCTGAGAAGCCATGTTGCCAACCAGATTATCCTGCTTCGACTTAATGCTGTTGGATATTGCTTCCTTTAACTCCGCACCACTTAAATCAGCAAAATCATTATCTGCCAGATATTTTAATTTCAATTCATTGGGTGTACCAATCAGCCCATCCGTAAATGCCGGTGATACTACAGGGTCAGCCAGTTCCCAGATTTTGCCCTGAGGATCTTTAAAAGCACCGTCTCCATAAACCATAACTTCTACATGTTTGCCTGTTTTGTCTAAAATTGACGACTGAATATCCAGTACAAGCTGCTTGCAATCCTGAGGGAAAAGTTTGATTTTATCTTCGGTGGATTTATTAGAACCCAGCAAGCCATACTTCGAGTTAAAGCCACTGCCGTTCACCGGTGCATTCAGGATATCGTCCAGTCCGCAAACTACCTTGGCACCTGCTGCCTTTAAGATTCTCTTAGTACGTGCTCTGGTATGAATATCACAATTGATGATACAGTCGGCATAATCCAAAATAGCTTTGGCCTGATTAGCAAAAATAACCTCTACCTGTGCACCTGCATCTGTAATAATATCTGAATAATACTGTATATAATCAACACCTGTGAACTCATGCTTGTTTGCGCCAAACAGCTCACGGTATTTCTTTAAATCCAAAACATCTGAGTAAGGATTAATTCCTGACTCGTCCAGCTGGTCATAAGTCAATAATGCATTACCCACTTCATCACTGGGATAGCTGAGCATTAAAACTACTTTTTGACAGCCCATAGCAATACCCTTTAAATTAATAGCAAAACGGTTACGGGACAAAATCGGGAAAATAACACCCACTGTACCGCCACCAAGTTTAGCCTTCACATCAGTTGCTATATCCTGCACAGACGCATAATTACCCTGTGCTCGCGCAACGATTGACTCCGTCAACGCAATAACATCGCGGTCTCTTAAGGAAAATCCTTCGCTTTTCGCTGCTTCCAAAACACTGTCGACAGCAATCGTAACCAAATTATCTCCTTCGCGAATAATCGGTCCCCGAATACCCCTTGAAATTGTTCCTACTCTTCTTTCCATTCCTCTTCTCCAATCTTCTCTATAACTTATGCTTTTGTTCTTTTACACACCATTTTAATTATACAAGGATAAATACCCTCATGCAAGACCGGATTTCATTGAATAAAGTACAAATCGCTTAATATTGGAAAAGGCCAGCAATATCTTGT
>CAZNAP010000033.1:0-23127 GCA_964571145.1 uncultured Lachnospiraceae bacterium
AGGGGGGAGTATGTATATTATTAATAACTAGTTGGGCTTGATATGGTTAGTTTATGTTCAGATTGTTTAGTTTAGCTAATCGATCTTCCAGGCTTTCTATTTTCGTTTCTATGACTTCATTCGCCACACTAACAACGCCGTATTTTTCCCGTAAGTATATCCCCAAATTGCCTGTATTTTGACCGCTGTAATATGTCTCCCATTTAGCAAGGTCGTCCCTCAGTTCCTGAAGTTCGTCATTGATTTTCTGAATTTCATCATTGATTTTGGTAAGTGTAAGTGGATTACCAACTATGATAACCTCTCCATATTTCTTTTTCAGCTTAAAAGAATCTATTTCGTCAAAATCCACTGAACTCCCCAGTGGAAGGTTATTTGGGTCTTTTTCCATTATTATTGATTCACCTTCATCATTTGATTCTGATGTAAAAAATGATTCCCAAGTAGCTTCCTCGTCTAAGAGTTTCTCTTCAAATATACATTTACCTTCCGAGTAGATTCTTAAAAAGGTTCCCAGACCTTCTTTCGATTCTATTTTCAAAACTTTGCTTGTTCCACCAGTCTTTATTACAATTCCACCACTGGCATTTACATTCATGTGCCATGCATCGGAAGCCATTTCGTCCAGCTGTTGCTGCGTAAGTGGTAGTGCATAGACTGTAAGCGGAGCCGTATTGAAGACCGGCTGGACTGTGGCTACTTGCGTATAACCAGGGGTTCCAGATTCCTCAGGTTCTGGTGGTGGTAGTTCTTCTGTTCCTCCTTGCCCTCCAGTATTATCGGCCCGTACCTCCATCACCCCCCACAGGGTTCACCAACATTGCACACATTACGGCCATAGCCATGATTGCTTTCATTTTGTTTGTTCTCATGTTCTTTCCTCTAATTACCACTTTTGAGACCAAAGAATCCCCCTTAAGCTCTGACCTTGTAGAAAAAATGATTCAACACTATTTCTTATAGGGTACCTGTCTGTTTTACTCTTCCACGACCCCTGTCTGTTTTTACTCTTCTGGGGTACCTGCTTGTTTTCACTCTTCCACGACCCCACAAATCCAATTAGGCGGGGTCTCAGACTGCAATTCTTCTCTCTGTACCCTTATCACATGAATATCCTCACATATCAGTGCCTTTACAGTGTCTACGGGGTATTGGGAAACTATTTATATGTATATACCCCGTGGGGAAACTGTAGCACATGCCGCAGGGAAACTGTGGCACATGCCACGGAAGCTTGTAATAGGTGGCACATGCCGCAGTGCTTACCCGCCGGATTGAAATATCCCATTTGCAAAATAAATCAAACTCCCCACCAGCTTGCCAAGCGCCGCTGCAGTAATCATCACCCCAAGACCATGACGAAAGCCAATTCTTCTTGCAAAAATTGGAATAGAATTCAACATTTCGGCTATTGCCAAAGCAAGGCAGCCGACAAACATACCTGCAAAAATACCGCCTATGACCAAGAAAATATTTCCAACGTAACTCCATATGGTTTCTGTTGCCCCTCCGAACAACTGCATCTTTCGTACCCACTCTCCTATTTGGCAATAGTCTGTAAACACACTGACCAAACCGCCAATAAGCGTTCCGAAAATAACAGCCTCCTCCAACACAAACACTTTTCTTGCCACATGCATTTTGCCTGCGAATCTGGGAATCAAACCCACAGAAGCTAATACTGTGAAAACCCCTGCAGAAGCTAACAATCCAAAACTCATACCACAAATTGCCAATAGAAGCAGTTTAAGAAACATCAATGGATTTGCCCTCCCTGTCTGCCGTCTCAATTAACGCCTTATTTACATCAGATTCATAACTCGACATTTCTACTTCGATTGGGGTCGGGTCCTTGGTTATACGCCTGCCACCAATATGGTTAAAAAAGAGAATAATCCCCAGTGCCAATCCAACAGAATAAGCCACTTCCAAGATGCCATATCCGTTTGCAGGATAACCCATTACCAACTCAAAAATCTGTGAAAAAATATCATTAATACTGATATCATTATGAAATGCCATAATCGTAAAACCGGTTCCAAAGAAACTGATTCCAGCCACAAAAACCAGCTTGAGCCATTGCAAAAATCCTTTGTGCTGATTCACATTCACCAGTTCCACCAGAGTTGCATTTTCTCCCAGACTTTCAACTGATACGCCGGGACACTCCTTTTCCAAAAGTTCAATTACTTTCAGAATGCTGATGACCTGTCGCTTTCTTTGATTCTCATCAAATTTGTAAATTCGTAATGCTTTTGCTCTGGTGCATATATTTTTATCAGCACAATAAACGGAGGCAATATCCTTCACACATACGTGTGCTTCCATTACCTCCGCATTTTGCTCCGCTTTTAAATAAATAATTGGTTCCGCCATCCTAATAACCATGCCTTTCGCAGGTTGCCTGCATTAATCATCATTTACAGGTTAGTATGGACTTTTTTATCATTTTAATACCTATATTCTGTTCAGCCTATTTCTACCTATTTTTATCTATCTCTACCTATTCCAACATAAATTCCATTAGAACCGGATCATGATCCGAAAATTCGTATCTCCAGTCCATGTTTTGATAAAAATTCACGTTTACATTATCTGAAACGATGAACCCATCTACTGTCACGGTAAAGGTAACACCCTCTTGATAAGGCATATTTGCATTTCTGCAACTATTGTGAGCAATATCGTTTTGATTTGCAAACGCATCTATGGCGAGCCTAAATCCTTCCGGCAAACTCTCTCGAGGAAAAGGTGCTGCCCATTCCGGTACATTTGTGTCGCCGTCTTTCTTTAAATTATGATTATAATCACCACCACAAATCACATAATTGCCTTGTGCATATTCTTGCTTCATGTTTTCAAAAAGAGTTGCCAATTGCGCTTCTCTGATGTTCTCGCCCCCACTAAAGGCGGTTAAATGTACGTTATAGATACAAAGAGTCTTTCCGTTTGTCATGGGAATTCGGGAAATGGAGTAGCATCTATCCAAATCAGTCAGTTTCACAATGTTTTCTGATACCGGTAAGCTTCTTCTCATAGAATCCATAATTTCAACTCTTGAATAAGTTGCAAGCCCTGCCTTATTCGTTCCGTGTGGTTGCCAAGGCGGAACCATGAGAAACGGTGCATCATAATTCTGTGCATAATTATAGTAATAACCCTTTAAAAACTGATTCATCAATTCTACTTCATTTATATGATAGGACCGAGTTCCGTCCACATCGATTTCCTGCAACAACACAAATTCGGGATTTACGGTATTAATGATTTCACCGATTCCGCATACGGCAGCCGTTACACTCTCGGCATCTTTACCCCAGGAAGATTTACCTCCATCCATAAAGAAACTATAATCCGGCCTATACGCACCAAACCCAATATTATAAGTCATAATCCAGTAGGGCGTTTTGGTTTCTAGCGGCTTATCATCCTCAAAGTAAGAGTTTTCACCGTTTCGTGTCACTTCCAAAGTTAAATTATCCGGCAAACGATAATACGCCTGAAAAACATAAATCATATAGGCTCCAATAATTACCAATAATGCCACTATAATAAGAACAATTCTCTTTACCCATTTTTTCAAAATGACAACCTCTTTCATGAATATATTTATCATATTTTCACGTTCTGATTAGCACCGAGTGACTAAGAAACTACTGTTTTCATTATAAACGAAAGCATATGAATACGCAACTTGCTGTTTTTCTAGATTGCACATGCTCGTAATGGATTAAGTAATGTACCTGCCAGCTTAAAGCATGCTAGCCCAAGTGGGATTAACAAGAGTGTGCAACAAAGTGCGACTCCTACAGCAGCACAAATGAGTGCACAAGGAATACAAAAAATTAATTTCAGTACCAGCTTCAGTACACCACCCGTTAAGCGAAAGCAAAAAGCCAGAGCCATGCAAACAATCATTAGAACAAAGATTACCAATACTGTTACCATATCCTTTTTCCTCCTTTAATCGTCAAATTCAATATCAATATTACCCATACTACAAGTAATGCTATAAGTACTGTCTGCACCATTATCAATATTCTTCTCTGCTGAAATCGCCGTAGCTTCGAAACCGTCCATTGAAATATTGCCGGCTGCACATTCTATCTTATAATTATGGTCCGACTGTTTTCCGTCTAAATCCAGTTCCATATTCCCCATATCACATTCAGCACTTAAATTGCCACTGATATTCCCAGCAAAAACACATTCTCCCATACTCACTGTGAGAGTTGCATTATTCACGAATACTTCTTCTGCATCCATACTTCCGGCTCCGATTTCTGCTGAAAAGTCATTTACATTCATCTTTTCCAAATCAATTTCGCCGGCACCCAGACTAATGTCAAAATCTTTAGCATCTACGTTGGAAACCTTCATAATACCCGCTCCGATTTCTGTAGAAATACTGTCAAAATCAATATCAGCAGGAAGCTTCAGTGTAATCTTGTTATCTGCTTCATTGATATGTATCATATTTACATTTATATTTTTGAAGCCTTCCACATGAAGAGTATCTCCGTCTACGCGATAATCACAGGTTCCAACTCCTCGGAATGTAATATCTATGATTCCATCCGCAATATCCTTTTCTTCTATAATAAAGGTGCCTGCGCCCAATGAAAGTGCAAGATTCTTAACTTCATCTGCGGGTATCTGAACCTGTGCATCATCGTTGAATACTTCATCATTAATTGTCAAATCAGATTTTAGTCCATCTGAATAATCATCATCCCAGCCGATAAAAAATTTGCCGTTTCCTAAATCAATATTTACACGATCAAGAGCATCATTCAACACATGAAATTTTTCATTCATAAACTCTTTATCAGTGAGAATTTTTTTGCCTCCAAAGAACACACTTATGAGGCATAAAATAAATCCGACAGCAAACAAAACACCTGCTGTTATTAAACTGCCTTTTGCAAATTTTCCCATTATTTTGCACCTCCTTTTTTACCAAACAGTTTACTGAAAATATATCCTATTCCCTGGAAAATAGCCGGGATACATTTTCCTGCTATAAAGAACGTAAGAAGCATAAATAAAATTCCCAGACTTGCGCACAAACAACCGCTTCCAATCAGTGCGATTCCTGCCAACGGACTTCCGAACAAACAGCCAAAGCCGGTAATTACCAGAAGAACTGCCGAAATGTACAGTGCAATAAAGGCCAATCCAAAACCAAGAACCAGACTGAGTGCACCTACAATAATGCTAAAAATAAATGCAATAGCAGAAACTGCCAGCCCAAAGATAACCGGTGATAAAAATACACAGCCAACAACCATCAGAATAATCGCCCATGTTGGCAACCCATCTTTTTTCTCTGTTTGCGATAAATCGTTAGTTCCGTTTTGCTGATGTTCGTCTTGTTGGTTGTCAGTGCTATTCTCAAGTGGTCTTTGTATGATTTCATTTTGTGTAGAAGTTGTACTATCCTTAAATCCAGTTTCGGTAAATACGCCGGAACTTGCATTTTCACTTAAGCCTTCCTTCACTGTTTTCGCCACCTGTTCAGGTGAACCAAGTGCCTGCATTACTTCCTGCTCATTCTCCTTGCCGGCATCGTTAAAATAATCATTATAATATTGAAGCGCTTCCTCACGCTCACTGGGTGAGATATCAGAAAGTAATTCTTCCAATTGCCTCATAAATTCCCATCTACTCATTGTCTATTCCTCCCTCGAATATACTGTTAATCTTAGCAGAGTATTTTCTCCACTCGCTTTCGTACAGATTACATTGTAAACGACCTTTTTCTGTTGTCTTATAATATCTTCTATTTCTTCCCGCACACTCTTTGTCATAAACTTCCAAACATTCATCCTTCTGTAGTCTACGCAGAACCGGATATAAAGTTGATTCCGACAGTTCAATGACGAGCCTGACATCTTGCGTAATTTTATATCCATACGCTCCTTCCGGCTCTCTGGATACTACTGCCAGTACAATGGCATCCAGCAGTGCTGCTCCTGTATTAAAAACCATAGTCGCTTCTCCTTTCTCTGTCATTCCATGCTGATCAATATAATTCTATAGCACAAAGTAATTCATTAAATAAAATAATCATTTAATATTATTAAGTTCTATAATATTATACGTCGTATAGTATTGTTGTTGATATCGATACTATACGCTGTATAATATTGTTTTGTCAATAGGTTTTTAAAAAATTTTGCAAAAAAAGAGAAAATCCGAAGATTTTCTCTTTCATATCATCCTATCCTATGGTTCTTAAACCAGGTAAATATTTGGTGTTAATCTGTAAATATCTGTACTAAAAAGATACCTTTTCCTGTTTCCACACAACCAACCCCAATATGCTTATAGTTGGCATTCATAACATTTTCACTATGTATGGAAGAACTGCTCCATGCATTTTCAATCTCCTGCACTGATGAATATCCATAAAAAAGATTCTCGCCGGTAGCGCCATACACAACTCCTGCATCATCTAAAGCAGTCACATTGTCTCTGCCATCCGGTCTCTCGTGTGAAAAACTTTGTGACAATTCACTTGCTCGCGTACTTGCAGCATTTAATAATTCTGTAGTGACTGTCAGATTTCCAATTCCCTGTGCTGTCCTGATTTCATTAATGCGATTAATAACACCTTCGCTCAATGCTTTCGTATCAAATGGCTTTGGTTTCTCAACAGCGATTTCAACTGTAAGCGGTTCTTCTTCTGTTAAAGAGAGCTCCATTTCCACTGTTGGAGCCGGTATCTCTTCTAACTGTCCCAATTCTTCAGCTTGATCCAGTCGCTTTGGAACTGCGGCCAATGGAACTTCTGCATCTTCAATCGTCATTACTTGATTGACAGATTTAGTGCTATCTGATTCTACAACCTCAATCTCCGTCTCAATTTCTGCATAATTGTCATCAGGCCTCTCCTGATTCGCTGTGGCATCCTTGCCGCATCCGCTTATCATGAGCAAAACACATACTGCTACACAGCCGATTGGCAAAGTTCCTTTTCTCTTTTTCATATATATGCCCCCATGCATTGTAAATTCATTGTACTATTGTTACTGTTTTCGTCATTTACTGCTTATTTATCAAGAAATATGACGTTAATATAGTATCATAAAAATAGGTACCTGTCCATATTTAGTCGCTTGCCCCTCAATTATGATAAATTGTTCGTATCGGTCAATTTTCATTTTGCATTATTGACTAAATTAGTATTTTTTCAATTTGAAGTTTATGTCCTTCATTTTTCTGATAAATAATTGTGGATAACTTTTTGACTAATTCGTCAAAACAAAAAGAAATCCCCACTTTCCACAAAGTTATCCACAACGACATTTGTGTCATTTGTGGGTGACGTGAACACTATTTCTATCAAATTATGACGTCATTTTGCTTCATAACCACTCATTCCAAAAACGTTCCACTCTTTTTTCAATGGCTTCAAGATTTACGCGCTCGTATGCAACCCATTCTCTTGGGAACATTCGCAAATAAGTTGCTTTTAGGAATCGATCATCCAGAAGTGCCACTATTCCTACATCTTCTTCGGTACGGATGACTCTTCCAGCTGCCTGCAAAACTTTATTCATTCCCGGATACTGATAGGCATAATCAAATCCATTATCACCCAGTTCGTTAAAATACTGTTTGAGTATCTCACGTTCCACACATACCTGCGGTAATCCCGTTCCCACAATAATTGCTCCAATTAGGCTGTCATGTTTTAAATCAATACCTTCGCTGAAGATTCCCCCTAGTACACAAAATCCTACCAGGGTTCTGTCGATTTCTTCCTCTATTTCCATTTGAATCATTCCGGTGAAATCAATATCCTTGCCTACATCCTCAAGAGAAAATCGATTTAAGAATTCTTCTCTGCTCTCTTCATTCATATATTCTTCCTGACAGATACATTCCACGCTGGTTGCTTCTTGAAAGTACTGGCAATAGCTTTCATATACATTTTGAAGAAACGCATGAGAAGGAAAAAATACCAGATAATTGCCTTCACGCTGGCTAATAATTTTATGAATATAGGCTGCTATATTGTAATACTCTATGCTGGATCGTCTTGTATACTTACTGGTCACATCTTCCGCTATAAATAAACCTTTTCTTCTATTGTCAAAAACAGATTCTGCATATACCTCATAATCCTCTGCTTGCCCACCTAGAAGGTTTTTGTAATATTGAATCGGCAGAAGCGTTGCGGAAAACAAGATTGTACTTCTGCCACGCATCATACACTCGCTAAGATTCTTGGATGGATTCACACAAAATAGCTTAATGATAAATCCACCATCTGATTCCATCTGTGTATAAATTACATAATTCTTATCCAGCCAATCATTCATTAGTAAAAAATGTGAAATTTCAAAATAGAAGTCCAATATTTCCTTCTTAACCGGGCTATCATCATGGTCTTCCAAATAATCGTCTATAACGGTTGATAATCTACTGAGTGTTCTGACAAAAGGTGCAGCCTCTTCTTCTGTCAAACACTGATACTCTTCGCAGCTGCGCTTTAAATCCAGCAACTCTTTATTACACCGTTCCAATTGCTTGTATATTTTTGCATCATATTCCTTCACTACCTTTTTTAGAGCTAAAAAATCTTCCTTACGAAGCACTGCACTATACATTTCTCTACCACGTTCCACTAGATTGTGTGCTTCATCAATTAGAAATGCATAATCTGCTCGAATGTCTTCGGAAAAGAATCGTTTCAAATACACATGCGGATCAAATAAATAATTGTAGTCACAAATTACCGCTTCTGCAAATAAGCTCATATCCAGACACATTTCAAAAGGACAGACCTGATGCTTATGCGCATATTCCTCTATTTGTTGACGATTAAAATTATCTACATGTGTCAACATATCATAAATTGCATCATTAATCCGATCATAGTGACCGTTTGCATAAGGGCAATAATCGGGATTGCACTCCGTTTCTTCCATAAAACAAATTTTATCCTTAGCTGTTAAAATAACAGACTTAAATCGTAACCCCTGCTGGCGCAGTATCTCAATAGTATCATCCGCCACTGTCCTGGTAATTGTTTTCGCTGTTAAGTAAAATATTTTTTGTACCAGTCCCTCACCCATGGCTTTCACAGCCGGAAAAACTGTAGAAATTGTCTTTCCCACACCAGTAGGTGCTTCAATAAAAAGTTTCTTTTTATGATATAGGGTTTGATAGACATAGGTAACTAAATCCTTCTGACCTTCTCTATAAGGAAAAGGAAAACTCATATTCTTAATTGAATTTTGACGTAATTCCTGCCAGTTATATTGAAACTCAGCCCATTTTTGATACTGAGCCATTACGTCATTAAACCAATCTGTCAACTCATCCATTTCGTATTCAAAATGAAAATATCTAATTTCTTCCGTATCAATATTGCAATAGGTCAAGCGTACCCTAATATGACGCAGTTCGTTTTGTATGCCATAAATATATGCATAGCACTTAGCCTGCGCTACATGCACATCTGCAGCCTCTTTCATTTTGTGAATGTCTCTATAAGTACTCTTAATTTCATCGATTGTAACTGTCACACTGTCTCTAACAGCCTGTGGTATATTTAAATCAGTCAATTCCGGTACCTGAGTCAAATCTCCGTAGGGTTGAATAATAATTCCATCCGCTCTTCCCTCTATATAAATTGCATAATTCTCTGTACGCATTACATACTTTAAAAATACTTCAGCATGATAATCAGAACCCATACCTCGTTGTATCATGCGATGTATGCGTCCACCTTCCTGCATGGCATTGTCAGGAACAGACACTCTTCTATTGTCAATATTTCCGGAGCGTAAGATGAACTCCACTAGATTTCTGACTGAAATTTGAATATCCATAAATACCTCATGTGACTTAGTATTTTGCGAGAAACTATTTATTCGGAATTATTTCTCGGTTCTAATCAAAAAACTCCCTAAAAAGATAGTACGCTATCTTTTCTAGGGAGTCAATCAGCTGTCAGTTTTCACTTATTAGCAAACCATTGCAAAACGATTTAAATATCTATCAAATTCCTGACTATATCCATGACAGGTTACAGTTAAAATCTGTCCCAAATCCATACCCAGAACACCTACTATGGACTTAGCGTCAATTGTACATCTGTTATAAGAAATATCAACATCAAAATCGCATCTGCTTGCTGCTGAAACAAACTCATTCACTTCATCGACTCTTAGCTTAATTCTTCGCTGCATCATAGTATCACCTTCCTTCTCATGATTGCGAGAAATATACACTTTCTAGGAATATTTCAAAAGGTTACCACTTTATATTGTACTTGTAAAGCTTTTTTTTTGACTTTTTTACTCACTTTTTTTACTTTTTGCCAGAAAATTTTTACATATGATTGATATTGCAATTATTAAAGATTACTATTTCGCAAATTCTGTCATATAATCGCGGTAGCGCAAAGGTAGCATATTTCTTTGGAGATTGCAGTTCGTTCGTTCCTTAATAGCTATTGTATGGAAAAAGTGGCAAAACAGTTCGCTATACTTCTTCTCTCCCTCTGAAAAAGTATGGTTCTGCAACTCAAATCCTTCTTCTCCATGCACCAGATACCAATCTTGTTTGGCAGGATGCAACGCAAATATTTGCCTCACTTCATCATGGATTACAAAATTCTCCAATGGTAATCGATCTGCAAAATGTGGTGCTACAAAAGTAATCAAATTGTTTTTAGGTCCAATCGGTGCATATAAAATACCATTTTCTAACTCTCTGAATCGAATAAACTCCACATGGAAATGTGCTTCATTGGCCGTAAATCTGGCAAGCTCAAAAACTCTGAGTACATATGGATTCGCCAAATTCCCCATAAGCTCTTGTGGATTCCTCATTTGTAGACCAGCCACGACTGTCTTATAAATTGCTTCAGCCTTGTCGGATTCCGGCGATGCCAATGCTCTGCAAATAGATAAATAGGCTTCTTCGCCAAACTTATTCATGATAGTCTTTGCTACCTTCGCTGCTTTTACTTCATCACATGGACAATCTCGATACTCTGAAAAAAGACGATAATTCTCATCTTCGCCCAGACTTAAGTGTAAATGCTCGTGAGGCAGTTTTAAACGATATGCTTCATATATTCCGCTGAAGATTCCCTCCAGAGAATCTTCACAAACCAAATATAGTTCTTCCATTTCTGTACCTACCTACTTTAGTCGCATATCGCTTAGTCACTCGGTGACTAACCACTGGCAGCCTTAATCAGATGCAGTCCCTGATCATCATCAAAAAGTGATAGTTGCTGATACGTCATCCCATCACGGTCAAAAGGAAGCTTCTCTTTTGTTGATATCAGGTTACGGGTAATATAGTCTTCGTCAATCTTGGTGTTGTACATCATTCTCCCATTACAGGTAATAAAATACAGGGCTCTCTTTAACGTGACACCAATTTTCTTCAAATCATCAAAGGTTAAATTTCCATTTCGTCTGGCTCGTACAATGCGCTGTGCACTTTTCACACCAATTCCCGGTACTCTTAATATGGTTTGATAGTCTGCCCGATTCATTTCAACCGGGAACAGCTCCAAATGGCGTAATGCCCAATCTGCTTTCGGATCCAGTAATACATTAAAATTAGGTTTATGCTCACTTAACAGCTCCGAAGCTTCAAAGCCATAGAATCTTAATAGCCAGTCTGCTTGATAAAGCCTATGTTCACGAAGAAGCGGTGGTCCTCCCGGTAATGCGGGTAAATCCTTATCCTCATTTACACTGACAAATGCTGAATAATAAACTCTCTTCAAATCAAATTTCTGATACAAATTCTCTGCTACCATCATAATTTGATAATCACTTTCAGGTGTAGCGCCCACTATCATTTGGGTTGATTGCCCTGCTGGCACAAATGTGGGTGCATGCTTATAAACCACCAGCTCATTCTTACTTTGCTTAATTCCCTGCTGAATCTGTCTCATAGGTAACAGAATATTCTTACGATGTTTATTTGGCGCCAATTTCTGTAAACCCTCTGCTGTCGGAAGTTCCAGATTGACACTCATTCTGTCTACTATTAATCCTAACTTCTCAATAATTTCCGAATCAGCTCCCGGAATTGCCTTCACATGTATATATCCCTGAAAACGATGAAGCGTTCGCAGTTTATAGACAGCTTCATAAATAAGTTCCATTGTATACGTCGGACTATATAGAATGCCCGAACTCAGAAATAATCCTTCTATAAAGTTTCTACGGTAAAACTCAATTGTCAGCTCACAAATCTCATCAGGTGTAAACGATGCTCTCGGAACATCATTTGATTTGCGATTGATACAATACTTGCAATCATAAATACATTCATTCGTAAACAATATTTTAAGCAGAGATATGCATCTTCCGTCAGCACTAAAGCTGTGGCAGATTCCTGCCGCTGAAGTGTTGCCAATGCCTGTCCCGTCACCATGTCTGCCTACACCGCTGGATGAACAGGAAACATCATACTTGGCTGCATCCGTAAGAATACCAAGCTTCTCCATGACCGTCATTTGATTGGGTATACTAACAGTGAAATTGCTTTCCATGATTATGCCTTTCTTGAAATCATCACGTCGAACCTATGTTCGTTCTGATCATTATCATAGCATACTCTAAAATGGAAAACAATCCCTTTTAAGAACATTTGTTCTTATTTATTTAATTCAATACCTTAGTCACCCGATGCTAATTCAGTCTTTCTCTTTTTAATATCTTCCAGCTTCTCCTTGACTTCAGCTTCTTTACCTTGAGAGCCCGGCTCATAATATACTTTTCCTTCCATTGAATCAGGCAAGCATTTCATTGCTGTCAGCTTCTCAGCTCGATCATGTGCATACTCATAGTCTGCTCCATAATGCAATTCCCTCATCAGTCCGGTTACACCATTACGAATTTGAAGCGGAACCGGTTCAGATAACATCTGTGATGCATCCGTTTTAGCTCTTTCATATCCAACATAAAGAGCGTTTGATTTGGGCGCCATAGACAAATAAACTACTGCATGTGTCAAATTCACATTACACTCCGGCATGCCGTTAAAGTGACAGGCTTGATAAGCTGCCACTGCCACCTGTAAAGCATTTGAATCTGCCATTCCCACATCTTCACTGGCGAAACGTACCAGTCTTCTTGCTACATAAAGCGGGTCTTCTCCTGCCTCCAGCATACGCGCCAACCAGTAAATCGCCGCGTCAGGGTCACTGTTTCGCATGGATTTGTGTAATGCCGAAATTAGATTATAGTGTTCTTCGCCATTTCTGTCATATAGTAACATCCTCCGTCCTGTACACTGCTGCAATACCTCTTCCTGTACGGTTACAGAGCCATCTTCTTGTATCTGTCCATTTAATATGGCCATATCCAGCGTATTTAAAGCCGTTCTGGCATCACCATTAGCAAATACAGCTATGGCTTCTAAAAGTTTTTCTTCTATATGAACAGTACTTGTTCCCCATCCACGGTTATCAGTCAATGCAAGATGCAGCAATTTCAGAATGTCTTGGTTAGTCAATGCCTGTAAAACAAACACTCTGCATCTAGATAACAAAGCGGAGTTAATTTCAAAAGAAGGATTCTCGGTAGTGGCACCAATCAAAATGATGCTTCCCTTCTCTACATAAGGAAGAAAGGCATCCTGCTGCGCTTTATTAAAGCGATGTATTTCATCTACAAATACAATTGTTCGCAATCCCAACAAGCGATCTTCCTCTGCCCGCTTCATAACATCCTTTATTTCTTTAATTCCACTTGTTACCGCACTGAAATCAATAAATGACGCACGTGTCGTATGTGCGATAATCCGTGCTAATGTGGTTTTCCCGACACCAGGTGGCCCCCAGAAAATCATTGAACTGATTAAATCTTTCTCCAACATTAGTCTGAGAACTTTGCCCTTTCCAATCAAGTGTTCTTGACCGAAATAGTCATCAAGTGTCTTTGGACGCAGTCTACTGGCTAGCGGTGCATTCCTATTAACTTCCTCAGTAAAAAGTGATAACTGTTCCATTCCTACCCCCCTGTATATCATAGGTTCCCTATGATTATATACAGCTTTGTATTATTGTCGTCAAAAGAACGTTTGTTTGGATTAATATTATCACATGTTTGCTATTTTTACAAGAAAAGCTTCTGCAAGAATTCTACTACACAATGCCTCCAGAAAGTCCAGTCATGGTTGCCTTTATCTAAATAGGTAACTAACGGAATATCATTTTCCATAACTTGTTTGATCTGCTTTTTGACATCTTCATAAAAGATGTCTTCTGTTCCGCATCCTACAAAGAACATTTTGAAAGTCTTTTCAAATAATTCTTTGTTGCTTAAGAGTTCCAATACTTCCGGTGTTTTTTCTGTCAGGCCACTGCTAAAGCACCCCGCCCAGGCAAATAAATCAAGATTATTAAAGACAATTTTCTGGGTATGCATACCACCCATGGAAAGACCTGCAACAGCTCGATGCTCTCTATCAGCTATAACCCGATACCGTGCCTCGATCATAGGCAAACAATTATTCACAAGTTCTGTATCAAAAGAACCAAGCGCAGCATCACTTGTGCCGTCTTCTCTGAAGGAGTAACCTGTATTCATGACAATAATCATCTTCTTCATTTTGCCTTCTGCTATTAGTTTATCAGCTATATTGGCGATTTTGCCCTGATGAATCCAGCCAATTTCATTTTCTCCACCACCATGCTGTAAAAATAACACAGGATATTTTTCATCTTTATCTTGTTCATAACCCGCCGGTGTATAGACATAACACAACTTTTCTCGCTCTGTTTCATCAGATGTGTAATAATTCATATGTATTTGTCCATGTGGAACATTGTCCAGTAGATGTAAATTAAAATCCGATTCAGGCATATCCAAATAATTAATCGTTCGAAAACACCCGTAACCTATTGGCGCCTGCTCATTTACAACTACAGTTCCATTCACTTCAAAAGTCACATAATGAAAACCGCCCTCTATATTTTCCATGGTTCCAATCCAATAGTCTGCATCGTCCGGGTCTTGGGTTAATGCCATCTTCCCACTGTTAAAGACATCAATATGAACGCTTTTAGCACCTGGCGCATAAAGGGTAAACTTAGCGCTTCCCTGTCCCAGTATCTCAATTCCATGAGGTATATCTTGATATCTACCGACTGGTTTGCCCTGTTCGTCTACTGCGAAAATGATTTGTTTGTATACAGGATCAAAAAATAACATATGTTCTTCCATTGTTTGTTTTGTCAGAATTTCTGCATCTGCCAATCTGGCTTGCGCAATTGGAATATCCTCTGTCTCCTTATTTCCCCAAACAAACAACTGCTGTACAAAATCGTACAGACTCTTTCTCCACACCTGCCACTCATGAAATCCAGGATAGCTTTTCTGCATACTATGCACACCTGCTTGCTGCAATTTGGCCTGTACGCGTAATTGTTCTTCCAGCAACTCTTCCTCTTTGATTCCACAAGATAAAAAGACGAATTGTAAAGAGTTCATTTGTTCTCGACTGAGTTGGTCAACAGGTTCTAGCGTGACTCCGGAGAATACGCCCAATGCACTAAACAGGTTACTATGCAAAAAGACCGTTCGGGCAGCCTGAACAGAACCTAATGACAAACCGGCTACAGCTCGATTGTTTTTTCCTTTTTTAACACGAAAATTTGCTTCTACATGGGGAATGATATCTTCTATCAGCTCACGATCAAAATCCCCTGGAAAAAACACCGGGTCTTCATCAGGCAAAAAAGCATAGCCACTGCTCATAACAACAATCATCTCACAGCACTTGTCTTCAGCAATTAAATTATCCAAGATAAAATTCAGTTTCCCCTGCCAAATCCACCCGGTCTCATTTTCTCCTACTCCATGTTGAATAAATAACACTGGATATTTTTCATTTTTATTCTTTTCATATCCGGGTGGTGTATAAACATAGCTCTCTTTCAAATGACCATTTACACCTGATAGATATTTACTAATGTGCACTGAGCCATGCGGTACATTCTTTATAAAATAGAAATTATTACCTTTCTCCGGTACTTCAAAGGTATTAATTGCGCTAAAGCACCCGTAAGACACTCCTGCTTTCGGATTGCAAATCTGTACCCCATCCACATACCAGTAATAGTAATGCATTCCTGCCGGAAAATCGGTTATCATTTTCTGAAATCCACCCTTGCCATCCGGTTCTAAGTTGATTTTCTCTCTTCCAAAAAATCCGCCAAGTCCTGCTATCTGAACGGAATGTGCTTTTGGTGCATACATATGGAAAATAACGTCATTGTTTTCCAACACTTCTACACTTGGCTTTTCATCTAGATAACATATCTGCCTTGTTTTGAAATCATCTGAATGAAAACGTACCTCACAATGAACCGGATCAAAAAAGTCCGGATGTAACACCAATGCCTGATTTCTTCTCTCATACATAAGGATTTATCTCCCTCCTATATTCCCTAGTCACCTTTAGTCACTTATTTAAATTCCATAATCCCCTACAGCCCTCTGATAGCTATATCCACGATCGCCCTTCCTGGTTACAGGCTTCAGTTCAAAGTAAACCACACCATTATTTTCTACTGTTATGGTAAAATTCGGTTTATTTCCTAATGTAGTTGTCTGTATGAGTGGTTTTGCAGCTTCCCTTAGCAGTTTACACTGTTCCTGGCTCAAACTCTGAGGTTCTCCCAAATCATGCCATATTTTAAGCGGATTACACGTAGCTTCATCGACTGTTTTGGTCAATAATGTGTAGGTTTGATTGTCACTATCCTGTGCTATAGTAGTTTTTAATAACAGTTGTTTTTCCTCTTTCCTGTACAAATTCCATGCAATTCCACGATAGCTTCCATCCTCTCTGCGCATAATCACGACTTCGTCAGAGCGATAAACGCAGATACCTTGTAACTGTTTGTAGAACTGGAAAGTCCAAAAGGTAGGTTTGGGAATACAGCCATTGGCAACCAGTCCAAATCCTCCGTAAAATGGAGAAAACGGTACCCCCTGCTCTTCAAATACATCTCCAAAAGTCCAATAGGAATAAGATGTATTTCCATCTCCTAATCTGGATAACTGTAATGCCAGATAAGCAGCATTCAAATTCGTATCATGGAGCGGACAATTGGGAATATAAGAGGTATTAAACTCTGTAATATGTATTTCCAATCCTTTATACGCCGGAAAACTATCAATGATATCTCTGGTTGTTCTTAAATTAGCAAAACCTTCCTCCGGGTCACTGAGTACCACATAGCCATAATGCCCTTCGTACTCCGGAAATTCCGTTGTATAATGATGTCGTGTAACGAAATCAAGTGTTATTTTTTGTTTATTACAGAATTCTAAGAAGGCTTTTATCCAAATTTCATCTGTTCCGCCACAGACTGCAGGACCACCCACACGAAACCGTGAATCCACTGCCTTTACTGCAAAAAAACTCTTTTCAAATAACTTAAAATACTCCTGTTGGTTTGCATTCTCCCAAAAACCGGGTAAGTTGGGTTCATTCCAGACTTCCACAGGCCATGTGACTACTTCATCTGTTCCGTAACGCTCCATTAAGTGTAAAAGTGTAGCCTGTATTAACGCACACCATTTGTCATAGTCGGCAGGTGGGGTTGTATTTCCTTTCCAGTAAAAAATAGTCTGTTCACCGGAAGCCAGTTTACCGGGCATAAAACCCAATTCAATAAATGGTTTCAGTCCCAATTGGCGATAGCTGTCCATGACGCGGTCCAAGTAAGTAAAGTTATACTCAACCCGAGTCTGTCCTTCCGTATCTTTGTATTCATGATAAATCGCCATATCGTCACAAAAAAGGCCGTGCCCTCGAATATGTTTGAATCCTATTTCTTCTTGTACCAGCTTTAACTGATCCTGATATTCTTTGTGAAGCGCCAGTCCCATCCGACCGGTTCCGACACAATAATCTACCTGATTTCTAAATGCGACCTGTGCATCTGCTGCTATATTAATTTGCTTTGTTACCTGTTTCACTTTTTTCAACCTTCTTTCTAATTCTTATTCAAAACTAAAATATTCACAGAATAAGCCGGCGCATGATAGATAAAATTCTTGGCTGCTCCCTTGAGTTCAAGCGTAATATCATGTACTTGCTCCGGATTTTCAGGTGTATTTTCTTCCGTCTGTTCTCCACTCAGGACATGTGCCGTATACTGTTCTTCCACTTCACAATCCAACGTAATTTCAATTTCATCCGCTATTGGAGCGAGATTCACAGCCTTAATAATTACCTTTTCCTCTGTATCCGTTACAACACTGGCTAGGGAATGAAAACCGGGTACTGCCACCGTATGTACCTCATTACCATCAATAAACATTGTCATTTTCTGACCATCTGCCTGATAGCTGAAATGGTGGTATTCCCCGGCTTTCGAAAAGGAAGTAT
The DNA here is from genome assembly GCA_964571145.1 of uncultured Lachnospiraceae bacterium. GTDB lineage: Bacteria > Bacillota > Clostridia > Lachnospirales > Lachnospiraceae > Suilimivivens. The sequence continues at coordinate 18,394 of CAZNAP010000033.1, forward strand.
GAAATTCCGATATTGGTGTATTTTTATCAAATTCCGGCTCCAAAACTGTACTGACTCCGTTCTGAATATGCCACCGGAAAGGTTTCACTCTTTCTATGCTCCATTCTTTAGGCGGATGTGTTTCATCCGAAATATACATTTCTTTCGGAATTCTGGAACTGTAAATTCCAATCGTAATATCTGCATCTTCTTCAAGCAGGATATCAATATCAAAGTGTCCGTCAGTTACATTTTCTTCACCAAAAATAACAAATGAACTCTTTTTATCTACCTGCCACATTGCTTCCGCTTCAGCCAACTGTTCTGCATCAGGAAGCTGTACCAGCATAGAATCGCTTTGTGCTTCCACGTGTCCCATTAATTCATGGCTGATGTTCACATCCCTGCCATTCCACTTGGCATTTCGATACCGAATCACCTTTTTCCCCATAAGGGAAGCCATTCCCCTCATCGGACGGTAAAGCCAATCGCTTTCCTGCTGTGATCTAACTACCATGTCTCCTCTGTTTTGTCCAAACATTTTCCAGGTATAATAAGCTGGAATAGCAAAACTGATACGATTATTAAATCGAATTAAATTGGGGAACCATGCACTGTAATTCATGTTTTCAAGTAAAGGCGCATAAGAAATAAATTGTACAATATCCTGATTTCGCTCCGCTCCTACCAGGAAGGCACCTTCCCCAAGTGCTCCATAAAGCTGTGCAACAAAGCCCTTTACCACCGATAATTCACCCAAAAAGATTTTTGGCCCCTGTCGGTCATAAGCATCAAAATAGTCAGTATTTTCTGCAAAAAATTCCGCTGTATTATAATAATGTTCATCTACAATGGGTGCCGTTAAACCATTCTTCTCCACATGTTCATTTGCAATAAATGTTATATGCGGATACTTGGCAAGTATTCTTTCATAACAAAGTTTGTAGCGTTCATGGTAATCAGGCCCCCAGTTTTCGTTTCCAATTTCCATATAATTCATTTTAAAAGGTTCTGGATGTCCCATCTGAGCCCGAAGTTTCCCCCATTTGCTGTCTATCGATCCAATTGCATATTCAACAGCATCTAATGTATCCTGTATCATATCTTCTAACGCATCACCTGTTAACAGGACAGATTTTCGAGCCTGACAGGTCATTCCACAATTGAATACATAAAGCGGTTCCATATCCAAATCTTCACAAAGCTGTAAATATTCATGAAAGCCAATGCCTGTATAGGTTCGATAATGCCACATTAACTGATGTCCCGGTCTCTCCCACACTGGTCCTACTGTATTTCTAAAATACATGACTGTTTTTGGACTGAATCCTTCCACAATACAGCCGCCCGGGAATCTGAAAAACTTTGGTTGTAAGGCTTGTAGCTTTTGCACAATATCTGTGCGTAAACCATGCCCCATAAAGGTTTCTTCCGGCAACAATGAAATATAACCAATTTGAAGTTCGCCGCCTTCTGTACCGGTTATTTCCAGTTGTCCATTTCCCGTTTCACCGGTTGCAGTCAGCAAAAATTCATATCTGGTATAATCTTGGCTTTCGAAAATACTTACATCTATCTGACTGTATACGTTTTGCACATCTGTAACAGCAATATGTAAATTTAAGTTTCTTTTTGTTTTAGCAAACAATAAAAGACGATAACTTTTTCCCAAATTTTGTGGAATTCCACAAAACCCTGTATTAATCAACTTTCCGCCCTTTTGAAAATGGACTTGCAGGCTGACTTGACGATTTTTATTTAGCGTATCCTGTTCATCCAGTTCTATTACTGCATTTTCTGTATACCATGCCGGAATGGGCGTATAAGGAGTCTGATTATCTCGAATCCATCTGCTTAAGCCTTCCCCGTGATTAAACTCATCTCTCCAACCTTCTTCCGTTACCAATGCATAATCATGATCCTGCGTCATGCAATCTTTCGGCGGAATGGAATCCTCAAAAGTTCGATTTCTCAAGAGCTCTGGGTAAAGGCCTCCATCTCCTGCACGATTAATATCTTCGAAGAAAATACCATATAAATTTTTCTCTACCGGAAATCTTTTTATCTTTGTCTGAACACTGATTTTACTCATTTTAATAATCCCCCAATAAATATTCTTTTGATTTTATGGTTTTGTTATAAACTCTATGGATTTCAAGCTTGTGTTACCATCTCCCACATAATCCAAGTAAATTTCTTGCTTCCCATCCGGAATTTGAACAGGTACTGCATATTGCTTCCATACATTGGTATATTCCACAGATACAGTTGCAAGAACTTGACCATCCCATGCGTTTTTGATTTGAAAACTACCATTTGCATATCCTCTGCAGGTTAAAATCAATTCCGTCACATTTTGACAATCAAAATACTTAAATCCGATTCTGGTTCCGTCTACGATATTGGCAACATATCCCTGTTCTTCATCACCATCTTTACCATCCTGCATAATCTTAGGGTAATGTGGTCCTACCAAATAGGATTCATCATCTTTTCCATGCAAAGCACAGGCAAGATACGCCGGATACTCGCCTTCTCCGCGCAGTGCCCCTCCATTCAGGCCACAGGATGTCATTTCCACCTGCTGAATCCTTCCGTCTGCCAGAATATTAATAGGTTCGGCACAGCCCTGTCTACTGTACCAGGTTCCGTTGGTATGACGATGATAAAAGATATACCATTTTCCTTCTATCTCCGCCATTCCACCATGATTGTTGGCTCCATATGTTGCCGGTACCCACGCCGGTTTATAAGAGTCAATCCCCAGATCGCAATTGCTGATAATGACACCACCATAGTGAAACCCTTCCACGGGATTCTTACTGGTCGCATAGCATAGCTCATGCATTAAAACGGAAGAATAAACAAAATAATAGGTATCTTTATATTTGCGAATAGAAGGACCTTCAAAAAATTCATGCCCTTCAAATCCACTGCCAGCACTATAGGGTGCGCTGGGGGCAACAAATCTGGTTCCCTCTGCAATTGTCAGCATATCTGCTTCTAAAACGGTAACCATTGCTCCATGTCTGGACTGATCGCCTCTGGAGCAAAAACCTGTATATAAATAAGTCTTCTCGCCCTCCGTTAACACTGCGGGGTCAAACTGCGGTTCATCTTTAGGTCCTTCACCCAGTCGCACGCCGTCAGCATGGTGCACATACCCGTAAAATTCATATTTTCCAGCCGGTGTATCGCATACTGCAACCGAAATAACCGAGACTTTATCCAAAACATAATAAAGATAATAACGACCATCAGGTCCCTGAGTTACATCCGGTGCATAGAGGCACATACTTCCATCTTTGTTAAAGGGATCCTGCGTTTTGCCATAAATAACGCCTTCGCAGCGCCAATTACTTAGGTCTGCTACGGCAGCTGACCAACATACATAGTCACCCATGCAAAATACATATCCGTTATAAAAGTCATGTGAGCCGTAAACATACACTCTGTCTCCAAACACATGTGGTTCTCCGTCTGGGATATACTCCCAGGAAGGTAAATAGGGGTTGAACGCTTGCTTTGTCATATAGTGCCTCCTTTATTTTTGTAAATCGTTTTACCATCCATGTTTTTCTTTAAACTATTTAGGAAAAGCACCTGTTATTTGTCTAATATACTGTTCGAATCAGCACCAAATGCCTAAATCGGTTCGACAGAATTCCGTTCTACTAAATGACAATCCACCGGAATTTCTACCGCTTCTAAATTTCTCTCGGTTGTCTGTACTTCATCCTCGGTTTCCAGTATATCCAACATAGCTTCTGCTGCTTTTTCGCCTATGGTCATAAGTGGAATTTCCATAGTTGTTAATTGGGGTCTCAAATAAGCAGCCGGTTCTCTGTTATCATATCCAATAACAGATATATCTTTGCCCGGTACCAAATTATGTTCATAAAGGTAGTCATAAACACCGGCTGCCATTATATCATTCATACAAAAAATAGCCGTAATACCCTCTGCAAGCAATGCCGGTACTGCCTCATATCCGCTTGTTCTGGTCCAATTTCCATTTAATACCAACTTAGGATTGAACAGTATTCTCTCTTCATAGAGAGCCTTTTGATATCCAAGTGTTCTTTTCTGTGTATGTATATTGCTAATAACGCCTGTTATCACTCCAATTTTTCGATGCCCTTTATCAATTAGATAACGGGTGGCATCATAGGCCGCCTTTTCGTCATCTATCACTACTGACGGGAATTTAAGGGAACGTGAATATCCATAAGCAATGACCCCTGGCAGTTCAAAATCTTCCGGAAAACAGCTGATATTTCTCGCATGGCCGGCAACATAAATAATACCGTCCACCTTAATAGATAACAGTTGTTGCATAGCTGGCTTGAGAATGGAATTATATTTCTTTTCCTGGTCAAACCATGTATTCCCCCATCGCTGATATAATCGCATATTCTCTAAGATTGTCCGATAATTCCTCTGTTCACAATAGGACATAATGCCTTCGATTACACCGGGTGAGCTGAACTGATCCAAATCTTCCGCTAAAACACCGATAATACGGGTCTTTTGCTTCCTCATTCCCTGTGCAAAATAATTGGGTTGATATCCAGTCTCTTTGATTACATCCAGTACACGTTTTTTGGTTGCTTCGCTTACTTTAGGTTTTCCGTTGAGAATATTTGACACTGTAGAAGGTGATACTCCACACATCTGAGCAATTTCTTTCAAAGTTGTCATCGCGCTAGTCTCATTTCTTTCTCTAGTAGGTCATGGGGCTTACGCCCCAATGCC
>CAZNAP010000034.1:0-22944 GCA_964571145.1 uncultured Lachnospiraceae bacterium
AAACACGGAAGTTTATCAATTAACAGTGAAAACATTTTTCCTATTATTAAGAAATGGCTGTATTCAGACCACGATATTTTCTTTAGAGAATTGATATCAAATGGTTGCGATGCCATTACGAAACTTAAAAAACTGGACATGATGGGCGAATATCCTTTACCGGAGGATTATAAGGGTAAAATTCAAGTGCTTGTTAATCCGGAAGAAAAGACCTTGAAATTCATAGATAACGGTATCGGTATGACCGCTGATGAGGTAGAGGAATATATCAATCAGATTGCATTCTCTGGAGCAACTGATTTTATTGAAAAGTATAAGGATAAAACCAATGAAGATCAGATTATCGGCCATTTTGGATTGGGCTTCTATTCTGCATTTATGGTAGCGGATGAAGTTCATATTGACTCTCTTTCGTGGCAGAAAGATGCGAAACCGATTCACTGGGAATGTGACGGCGGAACAGAGTTTGATATGGAAGATGGCGACAGAACTGAAGTAGGTACGACTATTACTTTATTCTTAAATGAAGATGTATTGGAATTCTGCAACGAATATAAGGCAAGAGAAGTCATTAAGAAGTATTGTTCTTTTATGCCAATTGAAATTTATCTGTCCAAAGAAAATACAACAGATACCCAGACAATCGATGCAGATGAGAAACTGGATACCGATACAGTTATTGAAGAAATTAAACCGGAGAAGGAAGAGGACAAGCTTAAATACAAGATTGCCAAACGTCCGGAATTGTTGAACGAAACGAATCCTCTGTGGATGAAACATCCTAATGACTGCACAAAAGAGGAGTATTTGGAGTTTTATCGTAAAGTATTCCAAGATTATAAAGAACCCTTATTCTGGATTCATTTGAATATGGATTATCCTTTCAACCTAAAAGGTATTCTTTATTTCCCTAAGATCAATATGGAATATGAATCTATTGAAGGGGTCATCAAACTTTATAATAATCAGGTCTTTATTGCTGATAATATTAAAGAGGTTATTCCTGAATTCCTCATGTTGTTAAAGGGTGTCATTGATTGTCCTGATTTACCTTTGAATGTATCAAGAAGTGCATTGCAGAATGACGGCTTCGTGAAGAAAATTTCAGATTACATTACCAAGAAGGTAGCAGATAAGCTTTCTGGAATGTGTAAGACAGAGAAAGAAGAGTATGATAAATACTGGGATGATATCAGCCCGTTCATTAAGTTTGGTTGTCTGAAAGATGATAAGTTCTGTGAGAAGATGACAGATTATATTTTGTTCAAGAATCTGGATGGAAAATACCTCACATTGCCTGAATGCCTGGAGGTCAATAAAATTGACGTGGCGGAAGACGAAGCGGAAAAGAGTGGAGATGATACGCCGGAAGTTCTGGATGCAGATGGCAATGTAGTCAGTGAAAATGCGGATGCTGAAGAAGCTGAACCAAGTGAATCAGATGAAGAAAAGAAAGAAAAAGTGATTTACTATGTAACGGATGAGAAGCAGCAGAGCCAGTACATCAGTATGTTTAAAGCGGCTAAAATGGATGCAATGATTTTGACTCATAATATTGATCAGCCGTTTATTTCACAACTGGAATCTAAAAATGAAGGAATCAAATTCCAAAGAATTGACGCTGATTTGACTGATACCTTCAAGGCTAAAACAAATAAAAAAGCCGAGAAGGAATTGGAAGAGGCAGCTGAAGCAATCGGCAAAGCAATGAAAAAAGCTTTAAAGAAAGACAAGATTACCATTAAAGTTGAGAAACTGAAAAATAAGAAGATATCCTCTATGATTACACTTTCGGAAGAAAGTAGAAGAATGCAGGATATGATGAAAATGTATTCTATGCCTGGAATGGATATGGGCGGCATGGGCAAAGAAGGTGAAACACTTATCTTAAATGCAAATCATCCGTTGGTACAGTACATTATGGAACATACGGAAGGTGCAAATGTAAGCATGATTTGCGAACAACTTTATGACCTTGCTCTCTTACAGCATTCCCCGCTGGAACCCGAGGCAATGAGCAAATTTGTAGCAAGAAGTAATGACATTATGTTACTACTGGCAAAATAACAGATTTGTGTCTGATTAAAAATTGAACGGTTTAGATGCCTCTGCATAATATATGATAAGTATATTTGCAGAGGTATTTTAATGCCTGAAAATAAATTGCGTAGCGCACAGAACGATAATATTGATCTGGGAAGACTACAAATTAATGTAACTTCTTCACTGGGCTTAATCCCCATAAACAATGCCACTGTGAGCATTTCCTATACAGGTCTTCCGGAAGTGACCATAGAACAGCTGTCGACTAATTCATCAGGTCAGACAGAAGAAGTGGAATTAGCGGCACCTCCACTAGAATACAGCCTTGAGCCAGTAGAACAGCAGCCCTATTCTGAATATAACATACAGGTATCAGCTCCCGGATATGAGCCGATTCTGGTATCGGGGACTGAAATTCTGCCGGATGTAACGGCACTGCAGCCCATTCGACTCAATCCAATAGAAGCAGCTACCGAAGCGGATGAGGTAATTGTGATACCGGAACATACTTTATTCGGAGACTATCCGCCTAAAATTCCGGAGGCTGAAATTAAACCAATAGATGAAAGCGGAGAAATTGTACTCAGCAGAGTCGTAATTCCGGAGTATGTCATTGTCCATGACGGAGTGCCAGATGACAGCACGGCTCCTAATTACTATGTCAGATACAGAGATTATATTAAGAATGTAGCGTCTTCTGAAATATATGCTACCTGGCCGGAGAACAGTATTTATGCCAATGTATTGGCCATTATGTCGTTTACTCTAAATCGTGTTTATACAGAATGGTATAGAAATCGTGGAAAAAATTTTACAATTACTTCTTCTACAGCCTATGACCAGAAATGGATGCGGGGAAGAAATATTTACGAGAATATCGACCGGATTGTAGACAGTGTATTTGCAAATTATCTGTCCAGACCGGGAGTAAGACAACCAATTTTCACCTCTTATTGTGATGGCAGAAGGGCTACTTGTGCCGGTTTAAGTCAGTGGGGATCAAAATATCTGGGCGAAGAAGGATATTCTGCAATCGAAATTATTCGTTACTACTATGGGAATGATATGTACATTAATACAGCGGAAAGTATAGCCGGAGTGCCGTCTTCCTGGCCGGGCTATAATCTGACGATTGGTTCTTCCGGAGATAAAGTCAGGCAGATGCAACAACAACTAAATCAAATTGCACAAAATTATCCGGCAATTCCGCAGATAGCAGTTGATGGAATTTATGGTCCGGCCACGGCAGCAGCAGTGAGGGCTTTTCAGGGAATCTTTAATTTACATCAGACAGGAATTGTAGATTACCCAACCTGGTACAGTATTTCCAATATTTATGTTGGTGTAAGCAGAATTGCAGATATTAGATGAGAGTTGGATCAGCACCGAGTGACTCATTATATTATAAAAAAGGCGGAACTGCAGATGAATGCAATTCCGTCTTTATTGGGCTCTAATTGTATCAGCGGAAGAAATAAATCGTGCAAGTGTTTCATAAACAAGTTCAGGTTCAATCGGTTTGGCAGTATGTGCATTCATTCCGGCATCCAAACTATTTTGAATGTCTATATCATATGCATTGGCTGTCATAGCAATGATTGGTACACTCTGGGCATCACTTCTTTGTAGTTTGCGAATTTCTCTGGTTGCTGTCATACCATCCATAATCGGCATTTGTATGTCCATAAGAATTGCGCTGTAGTAATTGGGCGGTGATTGATTAAATAAGTCGAGTCCTATTTGACCGTTAGCGGCAGTATCGACATGCATGCCCTTTTTCTCAAGAAGCTGCTGGACAATCACAGTATTCATTGGGTGGTCTTCACATAGAAGAATGCGTTTGTCGGTTAATATAGTATCGATAGAAATGGCATCGGATACAATTGCCTTTTCATTAAGGGCAGTAGGAACGCTGGGTACTTGAATGGTATTAATTTGAACATAAAAAGTACTGCCTTCTCCGGTTGCACTTTTTAACCAAATGGTTCCATGCATTAAGTCTAAAATACTCTTTACAATGGCAAGTCCCAGACCAGTTCCGGTGATTTCAGTAGTTCTGAGAACATTTTCCTGCGAAAAGGCTTCGTAGAGATGAGACTGAAACTCCTGACTCATACCGATTCCATTATCTTCAACAACGAAATTCATTTGAAGTTGATTGCCTTCTCCCGGTGTAATATTCATGGAGAATACTATGTGCCCGCCTGTTTGTGTATATTTGACGGCATTTGACAGCAGGTTAAAGAAAATCTGATTAAAGCGGAGACTGTCAATTAAAATTGTCAGTTCCGGATCGGCATTACTGTTAAAATCAAATGCAATATTTTTTGCCTGACATTGCGGTAGGATAATGGCATCAATATAATTCTCAAATTCCTTTATGGAATAAGGGACAGGGTGGAGCTCCATCTTGCCGCTTTCCACTTTGTTTAAATCCAGAATATCGTTGACAAGTCCTGTTAAGAATTTGCCTGCAGACTGAATGTTTTCCAGATATTTGGCAATAGTGGGTTCTTGATTTGTCTGAAGAACCAAATGAGTCATACCTGTAATAACGTTCAAAGGAGTACGAATATCGTGACTCATACGGGAGAGAAAATCTGTTTTGGCCACATTGGCCTTCTCAGCTTCTTCTGCAGTTTCTTGCAGTGTATAATTCAAGTGTCTTAACCAGGTGAAGTCAATCATCATTAATAAGGCAAGAAGAATCACAATTAAAGCAGTAAAACGAAAGTCATTGACTTGTCCGTGAAAAGAATCTAATGGAACACTGCTGACACAATACCATTGTGTCTGGGGCATTTCGGTATAAACAAATACACAGTCCTGCCCGTTGCTGTTTTGATAAAAGAGTTCGCCTTTATGTTGTGTGTGAACAGTATTAATAATTTCTTTTTGCTCATCCATGGTAAGATTGTTAAACACATAAAGATACTGGAAAAAATTCGTGGATTTAAATGCTGAATTTCCCAAAATATAGTCGCCGGATTGATTAATTAATACAGAAGCAAAATCATCAAATCCTCCGTCGATATTGGTGTAGGAAATAAAGTTGGCGGTATTGGATACGACTAAAAGTGTATCATACTGAATTTGTTCGGCAGATTCAAATATGGGTACCTTGCAATAGAGCGCAAAAGATTTGAACCCGGTATCATTATCGGTAAACTCAGGAGCAAAGGATGCAACGAAATCAGAATCATCGACAGGCTGCTGAGTAAAAATTTTATGCAAATCATGATAATCAGCATTGGTATAGTCGACTGGGATATATGCCCCCTGCTGTTGGCTGGCAATATAGCCCGTATAATCAGAACCAATCAACTGGAAGGACTCGTTATCCACAGCTACAGATTGTTCAATGTAATTGAGCAATTCAGTTCTGGACATTTGTTGATGTGTGGCATAACGACAAATATCCAGAAGCCTGTCCTGTTGTGCTTCAAAAAAGGCAGTAGAAATATTGGCAGTGGATTGGTTGATATTGACTATGTCGTTGATATTTTGACGCATTAATTTATCTTGTGAGTTTTTGTTATAAATAGCAAAGAGTATAACAATGGTCACAAGTAGGATAATATTACTGATCAAAACCCAAGACAGTCTTTTCGATTTCATTTAGTCATCCCCTAGAATTAGGTATCCTCTAGAATTAGTCATCCTCTAAAATATCGGTTCCTGTTCTTTGCTCTTCAAAACGGGTTTCCAGACGATCCATATAGTAAGAAAAATCATACAAAGTAGTTTCATCCTTCATATATTTAGGATTATTTGCTTTTGATACTTCAACTAACGATTTGGTAATGATACCATAAAAACCATAATCAAAGGTCATTTGTCCCAATTGTGAAATTTGATTCTCTTTGATGTCAAACTTGTTTTCTATGTAGGAAAGAGCATCGCTGGTGTTGGGAATGATCCCAAATTCTTCAGCATAAGCCTTGTTGTTCTGACTGGTAAAGAAGAAGTTCATAAATTCCAGTGCCCAATCCAACTGATCGGAGTTTTTATTGATAACCAATCCTTGTGCGGGAGACATATAAGCAAATCCACCTTCTTCAGCAACTGGAGAAAGGATAAAGGTATACTCGATATTACTGTGATAATCTTCCTTAGTTTTGGCTATTGTACCAGATGTAGTCATGGGAGCAGGCATAAAAGCTACCTGACCAAGATCGTCTTTCTTATAGTATTCGCCGCTTTCATTCATGCCAATGCTCAAAAAATCTCTTGCGATTCCTTCGTTTGAAGAATCAATAAACATTGCCAGTTCGTTTTCGACATATTTATAGTTGTAGTACTTGTTCTCTATCAGTTGATACATCAGTGACATGGGTTCTTCGAAAAAAGCGCTTACACCGGCTTCGCAGGAATTAAGCTGCTGATATTTGGTTTGATAATCATCGCTGTTGGCAATTAAATTACAAACGTAAGGATAGAGCAACTGTTGTCCGAAAGAACCTGGATTTCCGTGTAACGGAACATAGCCGTTTTCACTTAAGACCTTACAGGCATTAAGCAATTCTTGCTGGTTGGTGGGAACGGACAGGTTCAGTGATTTGAGCAATGTAACATTAACAAACATACCACGTAGTTCGCCACCTGTAGGAATGGCATATATTTCAGCGGGTGCATTTGAATCGCTGTTCATATAAGTAAAGTTTTTAATCATGCCCTCATAAGTTTCAGACAAGTCTAAAGCTTCACTTTGTGAAAACAATTCCAGCGAATAGGGTAACACTACAGAACCTTCCTGGACATTGGAAGAAAAGAACAAATCCAGTTTGTTGCTTTCCTCAGGAAGCCGTTTGGCAAGTGTTTCGTAATAATCCTGTAAATATTCATATTCTATGGTACAGTTTGGATATATTTCGTGAAAACGATGACCGATATCCTCCAGAGCTTTCACATCTTCCCACGGGCCGCCAATGGTCAGAACAATATCTTTGGATTGGTCTCATTTGGTGCGAGGCTTATAGCTCTTTTGACAGCCTGCAGTCAGTCCTGCGATTAGGACCATGATCAGTAACAAACTAAGTTTTCTTTTGTGCATATTTCCCCCTTTCGAACGATACAGTTCTATTTTCATTAAACCAAATTTTGAGATAAAAATCAACAACATTGCGAGTTGCGAAATAGCCACAGATAATGGTATACTAACAATGTGTATTTATGCACCAAAGAGGAAACAGGTAACTGGAGGAAGCAGTAACGTGCAGGACGTTTCAGAAAGAATTTTAGAAGGAAAATTTCATCATGGTGCCCGTACGCTGGATTTCTCAAATCCGGTTATTGAATTATCCCTGGAAGAGGGAGAATTTCACGAAGGCAGCTTTACAATTTTCGGACCGGAGAATGAGGTTACTGAAGGCGTTGTGTCTTCCAGCAGACTGAGAATGAAATGTTTGACAGAAAAGTTTGCAGGCAGTGAATCCGAAATTGCGTATTCGTTTGATGCTGATGGTATGGAAGACGGAGATGTCCTAAAGGGTGAATTCCGTATTATCTCTAATCAAGGCGAGTATTTGGTGCCTTATGAAATAAAAATTACGGAAGAAATTATGGAATCCAGTCTTGGCAATGTCAGAAATCTGTTTCATTTTGCCAATTTGGCCAGAACAGACTGGCCTGAGGCTGTAAATTTATTTTATACAGAAGGTTTTGAGGAGATATTAAAGGGGGCAGACCGACAATATTATGCAACCTATAAAGGCCTGATTGGCGGAAGCAGACAAGGCCAAAAGGTTGAAGAATTTTTACTGGAGATAAAGAAAAAACAAAAGGTAGAGTTCCTTTTGGAAGAATCAGAAATACGCATGGACAATCCCCACGACAAAGAGGAAAGCAGAATTGTTATTAATCGAAATGGCTGGGGATATTCAGATTTGATGATAGAGCAGGATGGTGACTTTATCCTATTGGAAAAGGAGGTTATCAGGGACGAAGACTTTCTGGGTAATTGCTACAGACTGCCTTTCTACATAGCACAGGAGAAATTACACGGTGGCAAGAATTTCGGAAAAATCTTTCTTTATAATTCTTATGTACGTCTCGAGGTAAATGTCATTGTTATACAGAGAACCGGCGCTGCCAGACTGTCGGGGATTAGACTGCAAAAGAAACACGCATTAATTGAATTAATGCAGTATTATGAGGCATTTAGAACAAAACGAATCAGCACAGCGTCTTGGATGAAAGAAACCCGTGCGTTGGTTGATCATTTGGTGGAAATGGATGATAAAGACGCTTCTTTTAAACTGTTTCAGGTTCAGCTCCTGATTACGGAGGAGCGATATAACGAAGCTGAATGGCTTTTAAATAAAGTGGACGAACTGTTGGCTGGACAATTTGACCCGGTACTCTATTGTTATTATTTATATCTTACAACCTTAATCAACAGGGAAGAAGCACATATTGATGAAGTGGCGGTGCAGGTGGAGAAAATCTTTGCACAGTGTGCCGATAATTGGAGAATTGCCTGGCTTCTACTGTATCTATCAGAAGATTACAGTAAGAGTCCTTCCAGAAAGTGGCTGATATTAGAAGAGCAATTTCGCCAGGGCTGTAAAAGCCCGGTCATTTATGTAGAAGCATGGAATTTGATACAGACCAATCCGACACTGTTAATGCGTTTAGATAACTTTGAAATGCAGGTACTGATTTATGCTGCCAAGAGAGACTTATTGTCAGCTGTCACCATAGAACAGATTATTTATCTGGCGCAAAAACAGAAAGCATACAGCTATAGCCTTTTCCGGGTTTTGGTTGCCTGCTATAAGGTGTTGCCCAGTGATGAGATTTTGCAGACGATTTGCACCTTATTAATCAAGGGAAATATAACTGACTCAACTGCTTTTTCCTGGTATGAAAAAGGAATTGAACGTGAACTTAGAATAACCAGATTATATGAATATTACATGATGTCGGTTAAGTTAGAAGATACCATTACGATTCCCAAGATTGTTTTGATGTATTTTGCTTTTGATAGTAATCTGGATAGTTTACACAATGCTTTTTTGTATGCGTATGTGTATAAAAATAAAACACAATATCCGGAGCTATATGAAAGCTATAAAGACCAAATTGAGCGATTTATGGTTTCTCAAATGATTAAAGGTAAAAATAATCAATGGCTTGCTTATTTGTATAAAAATCTGATTACTCCGGTTATGATTACAGAGGAAACGGCAGAGGGATTGTCGCAGGCGTTATTTATTCATTCTATTTCCGTTTCCAGAAATGATATCAGACGTATTATTGTTATTTATGAAAAAGAGAAGCAGGAAGTGGTGTATCCGGTTACCGGAAAAGAGTTTTATCTGCCCCTTTATGGGAATGATTACCAGCTCCTGTTGGAAGATAGCAAGATGAACAGATATTGCCGTGAAGAAGAGTATGTTTTGGATCGTCTTTTGATTCCGGATAAGCTGGCAATGCTGATTGCACCACTTGCAGTTTCAGGACATGTTCATTTCCGACTTTGGCTTTGTGAACAGGGAAGAGAACTGGCAGATATTTCGGATGCGAATATCGAATATATGAAATTGATTTCCGAATCGGAAGAAGTGGTCGATACCATTCGCAAGGAAATCAGAATGAGAATGGTTCAGTATTATTATGACCATGATCGGATGAAAGAATTAGATGATTATTTGGCACTTTTACAGCCGGATCAAATCAGAGAAAACAGTTTCGCACTGATTATTCGGTTTATGGTTATCCGCGGCATGTATGAGAAGGCATATGAATGGATTCAGATTCGCGATGGAGAAGGAATCGAAGCTAAGATAATTGTCAGACTTTGCAGTCGGCTGATTTCTATGGAGGGTATGAATGAAGATGCCACCATGACAGCACTGGTATACATGGCTTTTGTGGCTGGAAAACATGATGAAAATCTTTTGCAATATTTGTGCAGCTATTTTGTGGGGACTGTCAAAGAAATGCGCGATATTTGGAAGGCAGCAGAGGCCTTTGGGGTGGATACCTATGATTTGTGCGAGCGAATTCTAACACAAATGCTGTACACTGGTGCCTTTATTGGAGAAAGAATCGATATTTTTAAGAAATATGTATCGGGTGGAGCCAAGACAAAATTAGAATTGGCATTTTTGGCACAATGTTCGTATGACTATTTTGTGAGGGACAAGCTGACAGACAAGTTTGTACTGGAAGATATGCAGCGTGTCATTGAAAGACAGGAGGACATACCACTGGTATGTCAGCTGGCCTATACGAAATACTATGCGGAAAACAAAGAACTGGTAGATGAACGGATTTCACGTTGCCTATATGCATTTTTACACGAGTTGATGGCCCAGAAAAAATATTTCGCTTATTTTAAAGAGTATACGGATAACTTTACTTTTATGCGTCACTTTGCTGACAAGACAATCGTTGAATATCATGCGAAAGAGGGTAGCAAAGCAATTATTCATTATCTGTTTGAGCAGGAAGGGAATGTTGATGGCGAGTACTTAAAGGAAGAAATGCGGGATATGTTTGGCGGCATCTGTGCAAAACAATTTATTTTATTTTTTGGAGAACGGTTACAGTATTACATTACTGAAGTCGAGGATGATAAAGAACAGCTGACGGAAAGCGGAACACTCAGCCGGAATGATACAGATATTGAACAACGTGAGAGTAAGTACAGCCTGATTAATGATATTGCAATTGGGCGGACACTCAATGATTATGATACAATCGAAAATCTTCTATATGAATATTTTGAACAGGAAGGTATTGTAAGTAAGCTATTCCAAATGATATAGGGCCGGGGAGGTTAGTGGGATGTTTCAAAAGGAACAAACCGGAAAAAAGAATAGTGCACGCGTAGTGGTAGGATATGATTTGGGAAGCACCTTTTCTCAAATCAGCTTTTGCTATATCGGCGAGAATGAACCGGAAACGATTTCGGCAGTGGCTGGGACGGAACAATATAATATACCGGCTGTTTTATGTAAGCGTAAGGGCGTGGGACAGTGGTATTATGGTAAGGAAGCACTGAAATTTGCCCAGGAAGAAACGGGAATATTGGTGGAAAACCTTCTTGAACTGGCACAAAACGGCGAAGATGTACTGGTGGAAAATGAAACCTTTGACCCTGTTGCATTACTGACTTTGTACGTGAAAAGAAGCCTTTCTCTGTTAAATCTGCAGATATCACCGGGGCAGGTGGAAGCCTTTATGCTAACTGTAGAGGAATTGACCCCGCGCATGGTAGCAATTCTGGAGAAGGTAGTTGCGGGATTACAGTTAAAAACCCAGCATATTTGCTTCCAGAGTCATATGGAAAGCTTTTATTATTATGTTTTACATCAGGAGCAGGAACTGCGAAAGAGCAATGTGGTTATTTTCGAGTATAATGATTATCTAAAATCGCTTCGATTAGAATGCAACCATAAAACGCAACCTAAGGTAGTGTTTATTCAAATGGAAGAGTTTCCTGAAATAAAGCGCATTGACTGGGCTGAGGATGAAGGGCAACGAGAATCACAAAAGCTGCTTCTGGATGAAGAGTTTGGACTGGTCGTTGAAAAAAGCTTAAAAGACGAGGCTGTTTCTACAATCTATTTATTGGGAGATGGGTTTAAAGAAGGATGGTCAAAGTCCTCACTTAGAATTTTATGCAGAAACAGGCGGGTTTTTCAGGGTAACAACCTTTATAGCAAAGGTGCTTGTTATGGTATGCTAGAACGTATTGCCCCAACAGAAGAGGCCAAGAACTTCGTATACTTGGGAGAAGATAAATTAAAGTCAAATATAGGAATGAAAGTACTGCGCAGAGGTACGGATTCTTATTTTGCAGTGATGGATGCGGGTAAAAACTGGTATGAAGCAACTGCAGATTTTGAGATTATTCTTGAAAGCGGCAATATGATTGACTTTATCGTTACACCGCTGACAGGAGGACAGGTGACAAGTAGACCGATTCTTTTGGAGGGATTGCCGGAACGACCAAAGAAAGCAACTCGGTTACGCATTCATATGGAAATGTCAGCAGTCGATCAAGCAGCGGTAACCATAGAAGATTTGGGCTTTGGAGAAATTTTTTTATCCAGTGGCAAAGCATGGACGCAGACATTCTTGGTATAAGCACCGAGCGACTAGACAGGAAGAAAGGAAAACGTTGTGAGCAGACTCATATTATGTACAGGGAAATATGCTAAAACTCCATACTTCTTTAGCAGCTTGTGTGTCAACGTATACTGCGTAGAAGAACTATGCTATCTTTTTACCAGTAATCCGTTTATGATTCATACGGATATCATGAGTAAGGAACTGGCAGAGTGGCTGGATCAGGAATGCGAATTAAAAGAACTCAGTCATCAGTTGTTACAGCTCTTTCGTAAGGGTAGTCAGGCAAGTACCTTTGTCCTTACCATCTTAGACTATGTGAATTATTGCACGGATATAGAAAAAAAGAAAATAGAAGCGGTATTGTCAGGAAATGCTGGTTTGAGTGAGTATGCCAGACGCAAAAACCAAGGTGACTTTTTACTGAAGAACCGAAGATACAGAATGGCTTTGACGATTTATGAGGATTTATCGCATGAATTGCCGGATACGGAAAGTGCGTTAAAACCGCTTTTGTATCATAATATGGGCGTTACATATGCACATTTTTTCCTGTTTGAGCTGGCTGCCAAATTTTTTAAGCGTGCTTATGATATGGCAGGAAAAGAAGAATCAGGTATGCAGTATTTATTAGCTATGCGGCTTCATTTACGAGAGGAAGCCTATATTGCTTTTATAGCCGAGCATGCGGAATATCACGAATTATCTTTAAAAGTAGAACGACAGTTAAAGTTAACTGAGGGATTACAAGAAGAATCGGAACAAAGCAGAATGCTTTCCGCATTGAAAATCTATAAAGATGAAGGAAATGTAGTTTCTTATTATGAAGAAATAGACAAGGTTATTTCAGACTTAAAAGACGATTACAGGTTACATGTAGAATAATTGAATTAGGTCAAAGGAGCACCATGGGATTAATACAGAAATTTCTCCAATGGAAAAAGAATATTGAGGAACCTGAATTTGAAATAGAGGACTGGAACGAAGTTGTCTATGACAGGGATGACTTACAAATCAAGGATAAGAAGCAGCGGGAGGAGTATGTCAAGGGTTGTCTGGATCAGATTGCCGAAGCATCGAGAGAACTGGAAACATTGCAGTTCGAGTATAATATGGTAACTTCCTATCTAAAGGATATGGAGGAAATAGAAGCACTTCCTGATATTGAAAAGTTGGAGCTGGAGAGCTGGGCCAGAAAAATCGATTCATTGGAAGAACAGCGTTCCGGTTATAAAGAACGTAAAAATAAAATGGATGAGGAGAAATTCAGGCAAATAGAACGTCTGGAGGAAGAAGTACAGGAAGGTCTTGAAAAGTTAACAGACGCGGAAGATTATCAGGATTTGATTAAGCGCGATTTGCGTAAACTGGATGGCGAGAAACATGCTTATTTGTATAGAAAGAATGAGTTGAAACGTCTGATTACAGATACACGTTCCATGACGGTTGTATGTGCGGTTGCGGTAATTGCCTGCTTTTTATTGCTGGTGGTTCTGCAAATGGGATTTCGTATGAACACCCAGTGGGGGTATATCCTAACGGCTGGAATAGGTGCTGTGGCTATTACGATTATTTTTATCAAGCATAATGATAGCATTCGTGAATTGGCACAGGTGGAAAATGGAATCAACAGAATTATCCGATTGCAGAATACCGTAAAAATACGATATGTCAACAATTCGCATTTGCTGGATTACTTATATATGAAGTATGACGTCTCCAGTGCCGGCGAATTAAGCAAAAGTTGGCAGCAGTATCAAGAAGAAAAAGAAGAACGTAATGTCTATCAGCAAACGGAACGCCAAATGGATCAGCTGCAAAAGGAATTTTTGCATGTATTGCGTCGTTATCAGGTTAAAGACCCTATGATATGGCTCCACCAGACAGAAGCAATTCTGGATAAAAAGGAAATGGTGGAAATTCGTCATAAATTAATTATCAGAAGGCAGTCGCTACGCAGACGTATGGATTATAATAAAGAAGTGATAGCAGGAAAGGCACAGGCTGAAATCAAGGACTTGGTAGATAACTATCCCAAATATGCCAGAGAAATACTGAGTATCGTAGATGAATATGCCAACTCTGAAAAGGCTTGACTTCTTTTTTACAGCATGATAGCATGATTAACGTATGAGTTATTTTATTAGAGGAGGACGGAGAAAATTATGAAAAAAGTAATTACTTTATTGGCAGCAGCTCTCATGTTGATGAGCATGTTGGTTGGCTGTGGAGCTAAGGAAACAGCAGCAGAAGGCAAAACATTTACAGTAGGATTTGACGCTGAATTCCCACCTTATGGATACATGGATGAGAATGGTGGATATACCGGTTTTGACTTGGATCTTGCAGCAGAAGTTTGCGCACGTAACGGTTGGGAACTTGTGAAAAAACCGATTGAATGGGACTCCAAAGATATGATGCTTTCTTCAGGTTCAATTGATTGTATTTGGAACGGCTTTACCATTAATGGTCGTGAGGATGCCTATACATGGTCAGTACCTTATGTTGACAACAGTCAGGTATTTGTTGTGAAATCAGATGCAGGAATCAGTACTCAGGCAGATTTGGCAGGTAAAATTGTTGGTGTTCAGAAGGATTCTTCCGCACTGAAAGCTTTGGAAGAAAGTGCAGCTGATTTATCAGCTACTTTTGCTGAATTAAAGCAGTATCAGGATTACAATACTGGTTTCATGGATTTGGAAGCAGGTGCTATTGATGCATTGGCAGTTGATATCGGTGTAGCTAATTACCAGATTGAATCCAGAGGTGATGGGTATGTAGTAATGGAAGAGAAGCTTGCAACCGAACAATATGGAATCGGATTTTTATTAGGCAATGATGAGTTAAAGAATCAGGTAGAAACTACATTATTGGAAATGGCCCAAGATGGCAAATTTATGGAAATTGCCGAGAAGTATGGTCTACAGGACAGTGTTTGTTTAGGAAAATAAATTTTTATTAGGAGAACCCCGAATGAGTATAGCAGTTATGCTGATGCAATTAGGAAAAGGAATGTTATCAACAGTAGAAATTTTCTTTTTGACACTCCTTTTCTCTCTTCCCATGGGATTACTTGTATCCTTTGGAAGAATGTCAAAAAATCGTTTGATTTGTGGAATCAGCAAGGTGTACATATCTATCATGAGGGGTACTCCTCTTATGTTACAATTACTGGTCGTGTATTTTGCACCCTTTTATCTATTTGGATTTAATTTGCGAGGTTACCAATTTCCGGCCATTATTTTAGCATTTTCAATTAACTATGCAGCATATTTTGCAGAAATCTATAGAGGCGGCATTGAATCTATGCCAATCGGCCAATATGAAGCAGCTCAGGTTCTTGGGTATCAAAAAGGTCAAACCTTTTTCAAAATCATACTTCCACAAGTGTTTAAACGAATATTACCATCTATAACAAATGAGACAATTACACTGGTTAAGGATACTTCACTGGCGTTTGTACTTTCGCAGGCTGAAATGTTTACTATGGCTAAACAGATTGCTGCCAAGGAAACAAGTATTATGCCGTTGATGGTCGCCGGTGTGTTTTATTATATTTTTAATTTAGTAGTAGCATTTGTAATGGAACGTATCGAGAAGTCAATGAGTTATTACAGGTAGGAGGAGAAGCTATGGAAGAAAAAAGAGATGTCTTACTTGAAATAAATCATATGTGCAAGGGCTTTGACGGGTTGGATGTGATCAAGGATATTTCACTTTCGGTTAAAGAAGGTGAAGTTATTTCCATTATTGGACCTTCCGGTTCGGGCAAATCCACGTTACTTCGTTGTGCGACACTGCTGGAGAAAATGGATGGCGGAGAATTAATCTACTTGGGTGAAAAGGCAGCTTGGGAAGAGGACGGAAAATGTATTTATGCAGGGAAAAGTAAGCTGCGAGAGATTCACAAGCATTTCGGTCTTGTATTTCAAAGCTTTAATTTGTTTCCGCATTACAGCGTTTTAAAGAATATCATGGATGCCCCAATTTGTGTAGACGGCGTATCCAAGAAGGAAGCAAAAGAACGTGCTGAGAAGCTTTTGGAGCAGCTTGGATTGCCGGATAAGGCAAATGCTTATCCCAATCAGCTTTCGGGAGGACAGCAGCAGCGTGTATCAATCGCAAGAGCATTGGCATTACAACCGAAAATACTCTTTTTCGATGAGCCGACTTCCGCACTTGATCCGGAACTGACCGGAGACGTATTAAAGGTTATTAAGCAGCTGGCGAAAGAACGCATGACCATGATTATTGTGACCCATGAAATGCAGTTTGCCAAAGAGCTTTCAGATAGAATTATTTTTATGGAGCAGGGATTGATTCAGGCACAGGGTAGACCGGAAGAAATTTTTGCTTCAAATCAGGAACGTATACAAGAGTTTATTGGTAAATTAGGAGGTATCTAAATAATGACTACAGATAAATATGTAAGCCCCTTATCAGAACGATATGCCAGTAAAGAAATGCAGTATATTTTCTCTCCCGATATGAAATTTCGGACATGGAGAAAATTGTGGATTGCACTGGCAGAAACAGAGATGGAACTGGGTCTTTCGCAGAATGGTAAACCGGTTATTACACAGGAACTGATTGATGAATTGAAGGCACATGCAACTGATATCAATTATGATGTGGCTAAAGCCAGAGAAAAAGAGGTTCGTCATGATGTTATGAGTCATGTATATGCTTATGGACAGCAATGCCCAAAGGCAGCAGGAATCATTCATCTGGGTGCAACCAGTTGCTATGTTGGCGATAACACAGATATTATTGTTATGGCAGATGCCTTAAAATTGGTGAAGAAAAAACTGGTAAATGTTTTAAAGGAATTGGCGGACTTCGCTGAAGAATACAAAGCACAGCCTACACTGGCATTTACTCATTTTCAACCTGCACAGCCAACAACTGTAGGAAAACGTGCAACCTTATGGATGCAGGAATTCATGCTGGATTTAGAAGATTTGGATCATGTACTTTCAGGATTAAAATTGCTGGGTTCAAAAGGCACTACCGGAACACAGGCTTCTTTTTTAGAACTGTTTAACGGTAATCAGGAAACGATTGATCAAATTGATCCCATGATAGCAGCTAAAATGGGCTTCGCAGAGTGTTATCCGGTATCGGGACAGACCTATTCCCGTAAGGTGGATACCAGAGTGGCTAATGTATTGGCCGGTATCGCAGCCAGTGCACACAAAATGTCCAATGACATCAGACTTCTGCAACATTTAAAAGAAGTGGAAGAACCTTTCGAGAAGAGTCAGATTGGTTCCTCAGCTATGGCTTATAAGAGAAATCCAATGAGAAGTGAGAGAATTGCTTCCTTGTCCAGATATGTAATGATTGATGCTTTAAATCCTGCCATTACTTCTGCTACCCAGTGGTTTGAGAGAACTTTGGATGATTCAGCAAATAAACGTCTTTCTATACCGGAAGGATTCCTGACAATCGATGGAATTTTGGATTTATGCATGAATGTAGTGGACGGATTGGTGGTATATCCTAAAGTAATTGAAAAGCATATGTTGAGTGAATTACCGTTTATGGCTACAGAAAATATTATGATGGATGCCGTGAAACTGGGCGGAAATCGTCAAGAATTGCATGAGAAAATCAGAGAACTTTCAATGGAAGCAGGCAAAAATGTGAAAGTGGAAGGCAAAGATAATAATTTGCTGGAGCTGATTGCAGCTGACCCTGCCTTCAATATGACCATTGATGATTTGGAGAAAACCATGGATCCTGCCAAATATGTAGGGCGTAGCAAGGAGCAGGTAGAAAAGTTCCTGACAAACGTGGTTGGCCCTGTTTTAGAAGAAAATAAAGAATTGCTGGGCGCAAAAGCCGAGATTAATGTTTAATAAAGAAAGGCTGGGATAATAGAATGGGTGGTTTTTTTGGAGTTGCTTCAAAAGAAGACTGTATGTTTGATTTGTTTTTCGGAACGGATTATCATTCACATTTAGGTACAAGACGTGCCGGAATGGCAGTTTACAGTAAGGAAAAAGGATATGACAGGGCAATTCATAATATTGAAAATGCGCCTTTTCGTACCAAATTCGATAAAGATTTGACTCAAATGAGCGGAAATATGGGGATTGGCTGTATTTCAGATTATGAGCCACAGCCATTAATGGTGCGTTCTCATCACGGCACGTATGCCATCGCAACAGTTGGTAAAATTAACAATTTGGATCAGATTGTAGCTGATATTTTCAAATCGGGGAATTCACATTTCCTGGAGATGAGTGGTGGAGACATAAATGCTACGGAACTGGTGGCAGCTATTGTCAATCAAAAGGATAATTTAGTAGAAGGTATTCAATATGCACAAGAGGTTATTGATGGTTCGATGACCATGCTGCTGATGACGGAAAAGGGTATTTATGCAGCCAGAGACCGTCTTGGCAGAACGCCGGTATGCGTAGGTAAAAAGAAAGATGCTTATTGTGTTTCGTTTGAAAGTTTTGCATACTTAAATCTGGGTTATGTTGATGCCAGAGAGTTAGGCCCCGGCGAGATAGCGGTCATTACTCCTGAAGGAGTGAAGACGCTTGTGAGTCCCGGAAAAGATATGAAAATATGTACATTCCTCTGGATTTATTATGGCTATCCTTCCTCTTCTTATGAAGGAATCAGTGTTGAAGAAATGAGATATCGCTGTGGTGCGTTACTGGCGAAACGGGATGACGTACATCCTGATAATGTGGCAGGTGTACCTGATTCTGGTACAGCACATGCAATCGGTTACTCGAACGAATCGGGAGTGCCCTTTTCCAGACCATTTATTAAGTACACACCAACTTGGCCAAGGTCTTTTATGCCCACTATTCAGAGTCAGCGTAATCTGATTGCCAAGATGAAGTTGCTTCCGGTACATGACTTAATTAAAGATAAGAGCTTATTGCTCATAGACGATTCCATTGTCAGAGGAACACAGTTACGGGAAACTACAGAATTCCTGTATCAGAGCGGAGCCAAAGAGGTACATATTCGCCCGGCATGCCCCCCTCTTTTATATGGCTGTAAGTATTTGAATTTCTCCAGATCAACGTCTGAAATGGATTTGATTACCAGACGCGTAATCAAACAAATGGAGGGTGAAAACAAATATGTGGATTTGACTGCTTATTCAAATCCGGAAACACCGGAATATAAGAATATGATAGAGGAAATCAGAAAACAGTTGAACTTCACATCATTACGTTATCACAGACTGGATGATATGATTAAGTCCGTAGGAATAGATAAAGAGAAACTTTGTACTTATTGCTGGGACGGAAATGACAATTAAATTCAGTATTTATTTGAAATAAGAGTATGAGAAAATTTGCAAAAAAGAACCGTTGACAATAGCGGTTCTTTTTTGTATACTTTTATAAGTCAAAGCGTTAAAGCTTTAAAACGGATAAGCGTTAAAGTTCTAAACCAAATAAACAGTATTGAATTCAGAGAAAGAGGCACGAGAGAAATGACGATTGTAGATGTGCTGGAACAGAACAGCAGAAGTTACGGTGATGAAATTTGCCTGGTGGAGATTAATCCGGAGGTGAAAGAAGTAAGAAGGGTTACCTGGAAAGAATATGAGTTGATGGAGCCAAGCCCCATGACGCATTACAGAAGGGAAATATCTTGGCGTGTATTTGATGAAAAGGCAAATCGGTTTGCCAATATGCTGGTGAACAGGGGTATTAAAAAGGGTGACAAGGTTGCCATTTTGTTAATGAACGCATTGGAATGGTTGCCTATTTATTTTGGTATTTTAAAGACCGGTGCTTTAGCAGTACCGCTCAATTTCAGATATGCATCCGATGAAATAGAGTATTGTGTGAATCTGGCAGAAGCAGATGTGCTGATATTTGGTCCTGAGTTTATCGGTCGTGTGGAAGAGATTGCAGATACAATCAGTAAAAACAGACTTTTATTTTATGTAGGGGACAATTGCCCTACGTTTGCAGAAGACTATAATTCACTGACTTCCAATTTTTCAAGTATTGCGCCAAAGGTTAACATAACAGAGAAAAACGATGCTGCTATTTACTTTTCCTCAGGAACCACAGGATTTCCAAAGGCT
This sequence comes from uncultured Lachnospiraceae bacterium, assembly GCA_964571145.1. Taxonomy (GTDB): domain Bacteria; phylum Bacillota; class Clostridia; order Lachnospirales; family Lachnospiraceae; genus Suilimivivens. Next base: position 20,198 of record CAZNAP010000034.1, read on the forward strand.
ATTTTACATAATCACGAAAGCTTAATTCATTCTTGCCGTGTAGAGCAGAATCATCACGGACAAACAAGAGATGATGTGTTCCTTTGCATACCGCCTCTTTATCATACAGGTGCCAAAATGCATTGGTTTGGTTCTTTATTATCAGGAAGTAAAGCTGTGCTTCTGAAAGGTACGAAGCCGGAGTATATTTTAGATGTCGTATCCAAGGAAAAGTGTACCATTGTCTGGCTGCTGGTTCCTTGGGCACAGGATATTTTGGAAGCACTGGACAGCGGGAGATTAAAGTTGGCTGATTATGAACTGTCACAGTGGAGACTGATGCATATTGGAGCTCAGCCGGTACCGCCCAGTCTGATTAAACACTGGCTGGATTATTTCCCGAATCACCAGTATGACACCAACTATGGTCTCAGTGAATCCATTGGTCCCGGCTGTGTGCATCTGGGTGTGGAGAATATACATAAAGTGGGTGCAATCGGTAAGCCCGGATTTGGCTGGGAAATTAAGATTGTAGATGAGAAGAAACAGGAAATTGCAAAGGGCGATGTAGGAGAACTTGCAGTTAAAGGCCCCGGCTTGATGACTTGCTACTATAATGATGAGAAGGCAACGAAAGAAGTGATGTCAGCGGACGGTTGGCTTTTCACAGGAGATATGGCTATGGAAGATGAGGACGGCTTTATTTTCCTGGTTGACCGTAAGAAAGATGTCATTATCAGCGGTGGTGAGAACATTTATCCAGTTCAAATCGAGGATTTTATCCGTACACATCAAGCAGTGCATGATGTAGCTGTGATTGGTATTCCTGACAAACGTCTAGGCGAAACAACACTGGCTGTCATTGAGTTAAAAGAGGGAGTAAGCTGTACAGAGGATGAAATCGAAGAATTCTGTAAGAAGCTGCCAAGATATAAAAGACCTCACAAAATTGTATTTGATGATATTCCAAGGAATCCTACCGGCAAAATTGAGAAGCCCAAGTTACGGGAGAAGTATTGCGGTATGAGATTAGTTGAGGCACAAAACAGAGGTTAGTTAAGAGAAAGGTAAGGTTCTAAAATGATTATTAAAATCGCAATGCTGGTAGTATTTTTCGGGGTGATGATTGCCATTGGATTTTACTGCAGAAAACATGCAACAGATGTAAATGGTTTTGTACTTGGAGGCAGAAATGTGGGTCCGTGGTTGACAGCTTTTGCTTATGGAACTTCCTACTTTTCCGCAGTTATATTCGTAGGATATGCCGGTCAGTTTGGCTGGAAATACGGAATTGCATCCACTTGGATTGGAATTGGAAATGCTTTGATTGGTTCCACTCTGGCTTGGGTAATCTTAGGGCGCAGAACCAGAATTATGACCCAGCATTTGGATAGTGCTACTATGCCGGAATTTTTCGGAAAACGTTTTCAGTCTCAAGGGTTAAAAATATGTGCGTCTGTAATCGTATTTGTATTCTTGATTCCCTATACAGCTTCTTTGTATAATGGCTTGTCTCGATTATTTGGTATGGCTTTTGATATTGATTATACAGTCTGCATTATTGTAATGGCTATTCTGACAGGAATTTATGTAATCGCGGGCGGTTATATGGCAACAGCGATTAATGATTTTGTACAGGGTATAATTATGCTGATTGGTATTGTGGTAGTGATTGCAGCAGTTCTAAATAGTAAAGGTGGATTTATGGAAGCGGTAAATGGTCTTGCACACATTGAAGATGCTGCTGTTTCAACGCAGCCCGGTGTATTTGCTTCCTTCTTTGGTCCAGATCCCATTAATCTGCTGGGTGTAGTTATCTTAACCTCTCTTGGAACATGGGGACTGCCTCAGATGGTACAGAAGTTTTATTCTATTAAAAGCGAGCGTTCTATTAAGAAGGGAACGATTATCTCTACATTTTTTGCAATCGTGGTTTCCGGCGGTTGTTACTTCTTAGGTGGTTTCGGAAGATTGTTTTCAGATAAAATTGATATTGAGGCGAATGGCTTTGATTCAGTTATCCCAACGATGCTGTCTGATTTGTCACCTGTATTAATTGGATTAGTGGTCATTTTGGTTCTATCCGCTTCCATGTCCACGCTGTCATCTTTGGTCATGGCCTCCAGTTCTACCTTGACACTGGATGTTTTAAAGGATCATATTATTAAGAATATGAGTGAGAAAAAGCAGATTCTTATTATTCGTAGTCTGATTGTGGTATTCATTGCGATTTCCGTTGTGATTGCAAGTGTTCAATATAAGAGTAATATTACCTTTATTGCACAGCTCATGGGCGTGTCATGGGGTGCTTTAGCCGGTGCATTTCTGGCACCGTTTTTATACGGACTTTATTGGAAAAGAACGACTAAGGCAGCTTGTTATGCAAGCTTTATATTTGGCACAGGACTGATGATAGCAAATATGCTTTTCAGAAGCCATTTCCCTACGGTATTGCAATCTCCCATTAATGCAGGAGCAGTAGCGATGCTGTCAGGATTGATTATTGTGCCGGTGGTAAGTCTCTTTACCGCAAAACCTGAAAAGGAATATCTGGAAGGAACATTTGCTTGTTATAACCGCAAAATAGAGGTTCCACAGAAACAATCCTTAAGCGAATAGAGTAAGCATTTGTGAGTAGATTATAAATTTATTCTGATTTAACTAAATCACAATTACTGGGGCTGTCATATGATAGCCCCTTTTTGCGTATGGTCCTTTAAACGGATACTTGTATTTGTTGATTTTGGCCGGCACCCAGTGTCTAGTAA
>CAZNAP010000035.1:0-21668 GCA_964571145.1 uncultured Lachnospiraceae bacterium
GTTATTCCTTCCGGTAAAAGAAGTGCTCCGTCTTTTGCAATGGAAAAACCTTGTGCTTCAATCATTTTGATTACTTGTTCTGCGTTGTCAAAAATAGTTTTCTCGCAGCTGTTCATGCATTGCCAAAGTCCGTAATCTCCCTGTGTGTAAAATAGCCGTTGTTTATCGAATCCTGCTTTTTGAAAGCAGTGGTCTACATTGGTGGTCAGCACGAAATAATCCTTGTCATGAACCAAATCAAACAATTGATTATACAAGGGTCGTGGAGCATTTATATATCGGTTGATATAGATGTGACGACTCCAATAGGCCCAGTGTTCTTCTAAGGATGGAAATGGATAGAAACCACCTGCGTACATATCTGTAAAATGATACTTTTTCTTAAAGTCAAAAAAATATTTTTCAAATCGATCCCCGGAATAAGTAAAGCCAGCGGCAGTAGATAATCCAGCACCAGCACCGATAATCATTGCATCTGCATTATTTATTTCTTGTTTTAAGTTCTGAATCTGCGCCAAGCAGCTCTCTGTAGATTTGGTAATCTGATGATTGGTAAACATTAAATACCACCTTTCTGATTTGACTATTTTGATTCAGGTAATTTTGAATCGTACGAACAGCTATTTTAGCAGCTTCTGTTTGAGGAAAGCCAAAAACACCTGTTGAAATACAACAAAAGGCAATGCTTTCTATACCATGCTGAGAAGCCACTTTCATACAGGAAAGATAGCAGCTTTCCAATAAATCTTTATGTGCATTTGTCAGTGGTCCATTTACAATGGGTCCAACCGTGTGAATCGCATAGGTAGACGGCAAATTAAAGGCAGGCGTTAATTTTGCCAACCCGGTTTCTTCCTCATGTCCTTGTTCATCCATTAACTGCTGGCAAGCACTGCGTAGTTGCACACCGGCGAAGGTGTGAATGCAGTTATCAATGCAGGAATGATTAGGGTGATAACAGCCGGTCATACCACTGTTGGCTGCATTGACAATTGCATCTACAGCAAGTCGCGTAATATCCCCTTGCCATAATACCAGCCTAGAATCGGATTCAATTACCGGCAATTCATTAACAGAAACAATTCCTTTTTCTCTTGTTACTTCGGATAAATATTCATCTTGCACCTTTAGAAATTCTGCACTGGCCGGCATAGGTGGACGTACATTGAACAGAGCTCTTAGTAACTGCCTCTGCTCGTTTTGTTTGTCTGGTATTTTTGGTACGGATATACCATAAGACTGTGGTTGTTCTTTTATAAGCTCTTGAATAAGCCAAACACGTCGTTCCTCTTGGTTCATATTTAGTGACCTCCTATTAGTCGCTCGATGACTAGCATTTGGTGACTTGCACTCAGTGATTATAGTAGTGATTATGATAGTGCATAAAATCCTTCTTGTTTTCTAATACTGCTAACACTATAATATATCTGTAGTGCTTAAACGTAAAGTAGGCACAATATTGTGACATAGTTACTTTTTGGAAACTAATGGGCAAGTTACTCGAATAAGTGGCTGGAAACAAAATCGGGGATTGGGAGAACCGTCATGGAAATAGATAAAGAATTACCAGCATGTCCGGTTGAGACAACTCTTACATTGATTGGTGATAAGTGGAAGGTATTGATACTGCGTGATTTGATGTCAGGCACAAAACGATTTGGTGAATTGCGGAAAAGCATTGGTCATATAAGTCAAAAAGTGTTAACCGCAAATCTAAGAGAAATGGAAACAGATGCTTTAGTTGAAAGAAAAGTTTTTGCAGAAGTTCCACCACGTGTTGAATATAGTATTACTGATTTAGGTAGAAGCCTGAAGCCGATTCTTGATTCTATGTGGGACTGGGGAACCAGCTATAAGAATCATGTAAGAAAATAACGGAGAGAGGAGTACCTGCATGGCTAATATTATTACCGGATGTAGAATTGTGTGCAGTATACTACTTTTATTCACACCTGTTTTTTCTCCGGCGTTTTATACATGGTATCTGTTAGCTGTATTTACAGATATGATCGATGGAACAGTAGCAAGAAAAACCAAGACTGTTAGCGAGTTTGGTTCAAAATTGGATACCATAGCTGATTTTATTTTCATTATTGTCTGTTTGTTAAAGTTAATTCCGGTACTGGCAGTACCAAAACTACTCTGGCTATGGGTAGGTATAATTGCTGCAATAAAGATTTTCAATGTGATAAGAGGCTTTAGGCTACAGAAGCAACTTGCGGCAGAACACACTGTTATGAATAAGGTTACCGGCTTATTACTTTTTATCCTGCCGGTGACAATGCAATTTATAGAGCTTCGCTATAGTGCAGTTGTAGTATGCACTGTTGCAACATTTGCGGCGATACAAGAAGGAACCCTTATTAGAAAAGTCGAGTGATCAATTATAATTATTAAAGGATGAGGAAAATATGGAGAGAGAAAAATTTGGTTCTAGATTGGGATTTATTCTAATTTCGGCAGGGTGTGCCATAGGTCTTGGAAATGTATGGAGATTTCCCTATATAACAGGTAAGGATGGCGGTGCCGCGTTTATCTTGATTTATTTATTATTTCTTGTTATATTTGGAATTCCGATTATGTCAATGGAATTTGCAGTAGGAAGAGCGAGTAAAAAAAGTATTGCAAAAGGCTTTGATGTATTGGAGCCACAGGGCACAAAGTGGCATTTTATGAAGTATCTGGGGATAGCGGCTAATTATCTACTGATGATGTTTTATACAGTAATTGCCGGGTGGATGCTGGCATATTTAAAGAAATTTATCTTTGGGGAATTTGAAAATACAACACCGGAGCAGGTGAGTGGAATTTTTGCTGAATTACAGCAGAATCCTGCGAAAGAAATTTGTTATACAATTCTAGTGATTGCAGTTGGTTTTGGTATATGCGCATTGGGACTGCAAAAGGGCGTGGAACGAATTACAAAAGTGATGATGGTGCTTTTGTTTGTAGCAATGATTGCGTTGGTAATTAGGGTATTGTCGCTGGATGGTGCAGGAGAGGGAATTCGATATTATCTAGTCCCTGATTTTGCGCGGGTACATGAGATTGGTTTACAAACAGTGATTATGGATGCTTTGGGGCAGGCATTCTTTACATTGAGTATCGGTGTGGGTTCTATGCAGATTTTTGGCAGTTATATTGGCATAGAAAAGAGTTTGTTTGGAGAATCGGTTGTTATTGCTTCGCTAGATACACTGGTAGCAATTTTAGCAGGCTTTATTATTATTCCATCCTGCTTTGCTTTTGGAATCGATCCGGGAGCGGGACCGTCGCTTATTTTTATTACACTACCAAATGTATTTGAAGCAATGCCTTTCGGCAGAATTTGGGGAATCTGTTTTTTCCTTTTTATGACATTTGCAGCATTGTCTACAGTAATAGCAGTTTTTGAAAATATTGTTTCAATGAATATGGAATTATCAGGCAAAAGCAGGAAGTCGGTTTGCGTGAAGAATATTGGCTTGGTGTTCTTATTATCCCTGCCGTGTGCACTTGGTTTCAGTGTGCTGAGTTTTATTCGGCCTTTTGGTGCAGGGACAGGCATTTTGGATCTGGAAGACTTTATTATGAGTAATAATTTTCAACCAATTGGAGCACTGATTTTTGTGATTTTCTGTACTTGGAAATATGGATGGGGTTGGGATAACTTTGAGAAGGAAGTAAATACTGGCAGTGGTTTCCAACTGCCGAAGTGGGCAAAGTTTTATCTGAAATTTATTGTGCCATTGTTAATTATCTATATCTTGGTAAGTGGCTACATTTCATTCTTTTGAATATACTAATATAGAGCAATCCAATATCGGAGATTCTATATGAAACCAGCGTTTAATCAAAGAAGAGTCTTTGCACAATACAAAGATAATATGAATCCGTATAAGCCCATAAACGGACGAAAATACACAATTACCCACTCTGATACAACAGCAGAATTATTCGTATTTATTGCAGAAAACTTTGCAGAGAATCAAGTTACAAAACTACGTGATGAGGTCAAACTAGCATGGGAGCGGAACAGAAACGACTATGTTCTCAAAGGGTTTGTTGTAATTGATGGTAAAGATATAAAAGGCGATTCTGCTTTAAGAAATGAAATTTTTTATAATGAAATGCCAATTGCCCTACAGGCCATGCGACAGGCAGATCGGTTCCTGTTTGAACAAAATACTTTTCTGGACAGTGCGCATGTTTTCATTAAATTCATATCTGAAAATCCCAGATATAACAAAATCTATGATTTTGGATGTATTGGAAATTACAGATAAAAAAAGAGAATCTTGCCATAAATCATAAACTAAAGTTAATCAAGCAGATAGCTGAAAGGAGCCATTATGAATAAGAATTTACCGGTTATATACACCTGCTTTCCGGAAGGTAAGCATAAAGTCTTAACCATGAGCTATGATGATGGCAGGATAGAAGACCGCCGATTAGTAGAACTGTTTAATCAATATAGAATCAAAGGCAGTTTTCATGTTAATTCTGCAATTGAAGCAGAGGATCGCGTTCCACTTTCTGAATATAAAACCTTATATGCAGGACATGAAATTTCCTGCCATACAGCCAAACATCCGACAATTGAACGTTGCCCCATAGAGCATGTGGTTCAGCAGATTATTGAAGACCGGCGTGTACTTGAAACAGTGGCGGGATATCCGGTTCGTGGTCTTTCTTATCCCAATGGTTCCTTATCGGATGAGATTGTAAGGATGTTGCCATCTGTTGGAATTCGTTATGCAAGAACTGTTATAAGCACAGGCGAGTTTGGCATGCCAAAAGACTATCTGAGATGGAATGCTACTTGTCATCACAACAACCATTTGATGGAGTATGCAGAGAAATTTGCTGCGCTCTTCAAGACACAGTACTTGTACATGATGTACGTTTGGGGGCATAGCTACGAGTTTACGATGAAGGACAATTGGAAAGTCATGGAAGACTTTTGCAAGTATATTGGTAAGAGGGACGACATCTGGTATGCGACGAATATTCAAATTGTAGATTATATGGAAGCTGCTTCTAGATTACAGTTTGCAGTGAGCGGTGAATTTGTATTTAATCCATCCTATCAGACAGTTTGGATTGAGGTAGATAAAAAGATTGTTGAACTAAAAGGCGGACAGACTACAACTCTGTTATAAAGCAGGCGTGAATCCACAAGTGACTAGTCCGACATGGCAGTCTTTCGGTATTCAGACGGAGTGAGAACCATTATTTTCTTGAATTGTCGGATAAAGTGTTCAGTATTATGATAACCGCATAATATGGATATTTCTTCCACGGAATTACCTGTTGATACAAGAAGTTCACAAGAAGCTTGTATACGTGAATGAATCACATCGGAGATACAGGTGGTATTAAAAAAATGCTTATATATATAATGAAGATACCCACTGCTGATACAAAGTGATTTGGCCATATCGTCAATATGCCATTCATTTTGTGGATAGGAGTATATTTGCTCTCGCAAAGATACTAACTTGTAATAAAGCGGTGGGTATTCTTCCGTATTACAGGCATCTAAGAGTTTGTTCAGCAACGCTGATGTAAGTGCATTTAACACTGCGTTTTTATGAGGAGTAGCACCATAGAATTCATTATTAATCAGATGAAACAATTCGTAATATTCATCCGGCGAATGTAGTGTAATGGGACGACCAAAAGGAAAGTATTCGGGCAGAATAGAAGTCGGACTTTTGATATGTATCCAATCATCCATATAAGCGAGTTGATCCAAAGGTGTAAATTCTTGGGAAGCTCCATATAAATGCATTTGCCCGGGTTTAAACACAAAGGCAGTATTAGCAAAAGTATCTACCCATTGATTGTCAACATAGAATCTGGCAGGTGTCTTTACAAGCAATAGCAAATATACAGGATGTCCAGATGGCCTGTTTATAAAGAAGTTATAATCATGCATGGTGTTTTCACCAATCTTCATAATCTGCAGCATAAAGTCTCCTAATCAATTGCGATATTAGAATATGTCAATTACATAATAGTATAATCCATTGAAAATCAACCGTCAATCATATATCATACACCCATAAAATACATATATTTGTAATAAAATACTTTAAACTACTCAAGACAAGCTATGAATCTTAATAAGTCAACGAATGAAGAACTATATTAGAATAAATAGTAATAAGCACTGAGTGACTACACGCTGATATAAACTGAAGGAGGAATCAAAGGATGAATGAAGTATTAAAAGAGATTTACCAAATTGGGATTGTGCCAGTGATCGCACTAAATGATGCCAAGGATGCAAAGCCTTTGGCTCAGGCACTGTGTGAAGGTGGACTTCCTTGCGCAGAAGTCACATTCCGAACAGCAGCAGCGCAGGAGTCTATTCGGATTATGACCACAGAATTTCCGCAAATGTTAGTGGGAGCCGGAACAGTTTTGACAATCGAACAGGTAGACCAGGCTGTAGCAGCCGGAGCCAAATTTATTGTGAGTCCCGGATTAAATCCAAAAGTTGTTAAGTATTGTGTGGATCAGAATATCCCGGTTGCGCCCGGTTGCGCAAATCCAAGTGATGTGGAGCAGGCAATAGAACTAGGACTGGATGTTGTGAAGTTTTTTCCGGCAGAAGCCGCAGGCGGGTTGGATATGATTAAGGCTATGTCAGCACCTTACGGAAATATGAAGTTTATGCCCACAGGAGGCATTAATGCTAAAAATCTGGTGGAATATCTGGATTTCAAGAAGATTATTGCTTGTGGTGGTTCCTGGATGGTGAAGGGTGATTTGATTGCTGCAGGCGAATTCGAGAAAATTAAGGAACTGACCAAGGAAGCTGTTTCAAATATGCTTGGCTTTGAAATCAGACATATCGGCATTAATGCGATGGATGAAACCGCTGCAAGTGGAATTGCAGATTCTTTTGCGGCATTGTTTGGTATGGACAAGAAGGTAGGAAACAGCTCTGTATTTGTGGGTAAAGGCTTCGAGATTATAAAAAGCCCTTATCTGGGAACCTGCGGCCATATTGCAGTACAGACGAATTCCGTAGACAGAGCATTTTATCATTTGAGTAAAAAAGGCTATCAGTTCAATATGGATACAGCAGCATATGATGCTGAGGGTCGGATGAAGGTTGTTTATTTACAAGATGAAGTGGGTGGATTTGCAATTCATTTGCTACAGAAATAATAGGAGGAGATTACAATGGCTAAAAAGGTTATTACATTTGGAGAAATTATGTTAAGGCTTGCACCGGAAGGCTATTATCGATTTGTACAAGCTGAAAAGTATGGAGCAACTTATGGCGGTGGCGAAGCTAATGTGGCTGTTTCCCTTGTAAATTATGGATTAGAGGCTGGATTTGTAACTAAGCTGCCCAAGCATGAAATTGGACAGGCAGGAGTAAATGCATTGCGCAGATTTGGTGTAGATACCACCTATATCTCACGTGGAGGTGACAGAGTCGGTATTTATTATTTGGAAAAGGGTGCAAGTCAGAGACCGTCAAAAGTTATTTATGACAGAGCAGGTTCTTCGATTGCAATGGCTGCCAAAGAAGATTTTGATTGGGAGAGTATTTTTGAGGGAGTAGAATGGTTTCATTTTACAGGAATTACACCGGCTCTAGGCGATAATGTAGCTGAAATTTGTAAAGAAGCTTGTCAGGTAGCAAAGAGTAAGGGCATTACCATTAGCTGTGATTTGAATTATCGTAACAAATTGTGGAGTAAACAGAAAGCCGGAGAAGTAATGGGCGAGTTGTGTAAATATGTAGATGTATGTATTGCCAACGAAGAAGATGCTGCGGATGTATTTGGCATCAAGGCGGCAGATACAGATGTCACTACTGGTCAAGTGAATCATGAAGGCTATAAAGATGTAGCAAAGCAGTTGTCTGAACGTTTTGGCTTTTCCAAGGTTGCCATTACACTGCGTGGTTCAATTTCAGCCAATGATAACAATTGGGCTGCTATGCTTTATGATGGAAAAGACTATTACTTTAGCAAAAATTATCTGATTCATATTGTAGACCGTGTAGGTGGTGGAGATTCTTTTGGGGCAGGTTTAATTTATGCATGTATGTGTGATTACGAACCTCAGGCGATTATAGAATTTGCAGTTGCAGCCAGCTGCCTCAAGCATACAATAGAAGGTGACTTTAATATGGTTTCTGTGGATGAAGTCAAAAAGTTATCCGGTGGCGACAGTTCAGGACGTGTACAAAGATAAGATATGACATACAAACTAGATAATAACGATATGCCATTTACTGTTAGCTGATACAGTAAGTGGCATATTTTTTTGGAGAAATACCGACTGCTTTGTTAAAAGATTTAAGGAAATTACTGTAATCATTAAATCCGGACTGTTCACAGGCATCATTGACACTTTTTCCTTCAGCCAAGAGAGCTTTAGCGATGGCAATGCGCCTTGCAGTGATATATTTATTGATGGTAGTGCCGGTTGCGGTTTTAAAGATACGGCAAATATAGGAACTGCTCAAATAGAAATGTGCAGATAATTCCTCGATGGTAATGGTTTGGTGTATATGTTGATTAATAAAGAGCAGGATTTCTTTTACTTGTTTACTGTATTGGTAAGCATCCAAATCCGCATTTTGAGTTGTTTCGATATAGCATTTGCTTAGAAGAACAACTAATTCTGTAAAAGCTGACCGTTCCACAATATCATGCCCAAAATCACTAGCAGAGGTAATCTTATCAATATAATAAAGAAACCTTTGCTGCTGCTCTTTATTTAAGGATACTCTATGTGAAAAATGAGCAGGACGTTCTACGAAACATTGGTTCAGGTCTGTGCTCGGAGTAGATAGTGACTTGATAAATTCAGGGTCTGCAAAAAGAACAATACGCTCATGAATCATTTGATCAATTTGAGTCAGATAGTGACTTTCGTATTGGTTGATAATAAAGACATCACCCGGATGAATATCATAAAACTGATTGTCAATCAAAAACTGCTTTCCGCCGGAGATAGAATAGTAGATTTCATAGCAGTCATGAATATGCATTTGCATAGGCTTTTCTTCTTTGTATAAATGAGAAACGGCAAAGTATTTATTGGCACGGCAGTCTTCCATAGCCGCAACACATGAAGAGTATTCTCGCATAAATCTATTATCCTCCTATTTTGATTTAGCTCAGTATAGCAGATTCGTATTTGAAGTTCAAGAAAAGTAGTGGTTTTTAAGTTCAAAATATGCAATATTTATTCGATGAAATGACAAGAAATTGGGAATAGGGTATGCTACAATGAATTCATAATTCAAGATAATGATAGTAGAATCATAATGAAATGGGTAGATTAAGCGTTGGAAAGGAGTTAGGAAATGGAGCTTAGAACAGCATCATCACCGAGAGATGTAAAGCATTACACAACAGAAAGATTGAGGGAGGAATTCCTCATCCAAAATTTATTTGTACCGGGCGAAATCAAACTGGTATACAGTCACATTGATCGTATCATTACAGGAGCAGCAGTACCAACAAAAACACCAATTATTTTAACAGCTGGTGAAGAATTGCGCGCAGACTATTTCCTGGAGAGACGTGAAATGGGCGTGATTAACATTGGTGGAAAAGGCGAGATTACAATTGACGGCAAGAAATATTCTGTAGATTATAAAGAAGCTATGTATATCGGTATGGGTTCAAAAGACATTTCCTTTGCAAGTTTAAATGCAGATGCACCTGCTAAATTTTATATCAACAGTGCACCGGCTCATAAGACATATCCAAATGTGTTGATTAAACCGGAAGGCGTACCTGAAGAGGGAGTGGTTATTGTTAAAGATGAGAACAAGGTAGAGCTTGGTTCCTTAGAAGAATCCAACCACAGAGTTATCTGCAAGTACATTTTACCAGGTCAAGTAGAGAGCTGCCAGCTGGTAATGGGTATGACAGGACTTAAACCGGGCAGTGTATGGAATACAATGCCATGTCACACACATGACAGAAGAATGGAAGTTTATCTCTATTTTGATATGCCAAAGGATGCATTTGTAATGCATTATATGGGCGAACCTACAGAGACAAGGCATGTTGTTATGAGAAATGAGGAAGCGATTATTTCACCCAGTTGGTCAATTCATGCAGGTAGCGGATCCAGAGCATATACATTCATTTGGGGCATGGTTGGCGAAAATCAGGCATTTGGTGATATGGATGATGTAGCTATGGAAGATTTAAGATAACAGGAGGAAAAAGGGATGAGTATTTTAAAGAATTTTTCGTTAGAAGGAAAAATAGCACTGATTACAGGTGCATCTTATGGAATTGGTTTTGCAATTGCTACAGCTTATGCAGATGCAGGCGCAACCATAGTTTTCAATGATATTAAGCAGGAGCTGGTGGATAAAGGACTTGCGGCATATCAGGAAAAGGGTATTAAAGCATATGGTTATGTATGTGATGTTACAAATGAAGAACAGGTAAATAATCTGGTTGCCAAAATTGAAGCAGAAGTTGGTGTAATCGATATTCTTGTTAATAATGCTGGTATAATCAAAAGAATTCCCATGTGTGATATGACAGCAGCAGAGTTTAGACAGGTCATTGATGTTGACTTAAATGCACCTTTTATTGTATCTAAGGCAGTCATCCCCAGCATGATTAAAAAAGGTCATGGCAAAATCATTAATATTTGTTCCATGATGAGTGAATTAGGACGTGAAACAGTATCAGCGTATGCAGCAGCAAAAGGTGGATTGAAGATGCTGACAAGAAATATTTGCTCTGAGTATGGTGAATATAATATTCAGTGTAACGGCATTGGACCGGGTTATATTGCGACACCTCAGACTGCACCGCTGCGAGAGAAACAAGCTGATGGTTCCAGACATCCATTTGACCAGTTTATTGTATCCAAGACGCCGGCATCCCGTTGGGGAGAAACGGAAGATTTAATGGGTCCTGCTGTATTCTTGGCATCCGATGCTTCGAATTTTGTAAATGGACATGTGTTATATGTGGATGGTGGTATTCTGGCTTACATCGGAAAACAGCCTAACTAACTACAAGTATTCCCGTAAATCTTTTACTAAATTTTCTTCTTCAGAAATAATTTTATTGGTCAAGTCCTTGCTTGAAGCATCTGCAACAGGGTATTGGTGCAGATATCGATACAGGGACTTGACTCCCATATTACAGCCATCTGTAATCAAATCTGCAACTACACGATCAGAATCTTCACCACCTAATTTCACATTGGTTTTAACCCAGGACATCATTTTGGCCATTGTTGCGGGTTCTTTTCCTTCGTCATGATAGTCTTTTAGCAATTCATGGGTTTCATCCCCAAGTCTGGAATGCACCTCTTTGCTCTTGGTTAATATTTCTTTTAAATGTACATCACTCACATGTGGCAGAACATCATCCAGTGAAGAAATCCCCATTTTAATTCCGGCATTGCATTCTCTTAATAATTTAATTGTATCGTCTTCCATTTTCATACTCCTTTATTTATTTTTTATAGTATATCCGTATGAGGTGATTTCATTCTTTTTACATGCCTTTTACTTAAATTTAACAGTATGTTGATAGCAAACTGTCTATTTGTATTTATATAAAAAATCATTGTTTTGAAGAAAAACAGTGATTTTTTTGAATATAATGATATAATTTTTACTATAAAATGAGAAACAGGAGAAAATAATTTGGATTACATTACAATCAAGAAAAATGAAGAAGTGAATGCTTTACTGAAAACCGGAGATGCCACACTAGAAGTGCTCAGTTATACTGACCATTCAGAAAAACATGCAGCCATTGTGGCTGAACATGCAGGCCAAATACTTCGGCAATTTGGATATTCCGAGCATGATATCGAACTGGCTAAAATTGCAGGTTATATGCACGATATTGGCAATGCAGTTAACCGCAGTCATCACGCGGAATATGGTGCTATTTTGGCAGGGGACATTTTAAGAAGAGAAGGAATGGAACTGGCAGATAGAATGACAATTATGGCAGCGGTGGGTAATCACGATGAATCAACAGGCGGAGCAGTGGACGCAGTTTCAGCAGCTTTGATTATCGCGGATAAGACCGATGTCAGAAGAAGCCGCGTGAGAGAGAATGAAAAAGCACCTTTTGATATTCATGATCAAGTCAATTATGCTGTAACAGAGTCGAAACTGGAAATCGACCCTGAAAAGAAGGTACTTACTTTAAATTTACAGGTGGATGAACAAATTTGTACCATGTATGAGTATTTTGAAATTTTTTTAGGCAGAATGCTTATGTGCCGCAGAGCCGCAGAAATGTTAGGAACCAAATTTGAGCTGATAGCAAATGGAAGCAAGATTTTATAGTGAACTTGCTTGATTTTTATTATTGTTTCGGCTAAAATGTAATCAGAATACAAATTAGCCGAAGGAGAACGTTATGAATTATATAACAAGAAGTTTGGAAAAGGTTGTTTGTCAGGTTACGGAAGAATATCCCGTCGTATTAGTTACAGGATCAAGGCAGGTAGGTAAGACTACAATGCTCCAGCGATTAATGGAGGGAACAGATAGAGCATATGTATCGTTAGATGATTTGAATGAAAGAAATATTGCAAAGACGGATCCGGAATTGTTTCTGCAATTGCACAAGCCACCGATACTAATTGATGAGGTTCAGTATGCACCGGAGCTATTTATTTATATTAAAATGTATGTAGATAAAAACCATGAACCGGGCGCTTTTTGGCTGATTGGTTCGCAAATATTTAAGTTAATGCGTGGGGTACAGGAGTCACTTGCAGGAAGAGTAGCTGTACTTTCCTTAACTTCGTTATCTCAAGCAGAAATAGCTGGGTGTACAATGGAACCATTTACCGTTGACTATGAAGCATTGTCTGGTAGAGGGAAAGGCAGAAAGCCTGCTGATACAAGAGATGTTTTTGAACGTATCTATAAAGGATCAATGCCGGCTGTTGTCAGTGGGGCAAACAGTAGTAGTCAGATTTTTTTGAGTAGCTATTTAAGTACGTATATTGAAAGAGATATAAAGGAATTATCGGATGATATAGATTCTCTGAAGTTCTTTCGATTTATCACGGCAGTAGCTGCAAGATGTAGTCAAATGTTAAATGTAGCGGATATTGCAAGAGATGCAGATATTAATCAAAAACAAGCCAAGAACTGGTTGGAAATTCTGGAAACATTGGGTATTATTTTTTGTCTTCATCCATATTCCAATAATCTATTGAAGCGTCTGGTAAAGACACCAAAAATATATTTTTATGATACAGGATTGGTTTGTCATTTGACAAAATGGAGCAGTGCAGAAACCTTGGAAAGAGGGGCAATGAATGGTGCTGTTTTAGAAAATTATGTTGTGTCTGAAATCATGAAAACATACTTAGGTAGTGGTAGAGAACCTTATATGTACTATTATCGTGATAAAGACGCAAAGGAAATAGATATTGTTCTAGAGCATGACGGTGTGCTTAATCCGATTGAAATTAAAAAGACTGCTAATCCGGGAACAGAGTTGGTTAAAGTATTTGAATTACTGGATAGGTCCTCTACTCCTCGTTCAAAAGGAGCAGTTATTTGCATGAAGCCCGGATTAAGTGCAATTAATAGAGATAATTTTATTGTGCCGGTTTGGATGATTTAGGGAAGAATTAAATAAAGCAAAGGGGAGTATGGAAATGAAATTGTTGAGTAAACACAAAATGACAAGGGGATTGTTTGTAGGGATTGTTTTTCTGTTTGTAATCGGAATGGCAGTAGGATGTAGCAAGAAGAGTGCGGAAGAAGCATCTAGAGAGGGTATGCAACAGACTCCAGAAGTTACGGAATCAAAGCCTCAGACGCAAGAAGATATAGTAGAAGAAGCTGAAGAACCAAGCCTTGACGGTACTTGGGATGAAGAAGGCGTATACTGGATTGAAACAGAGAAAACATTTGGAAACCTTTCTAAAGAGGAATGTGATGCGTTTACTCGTTTTTTTCAATTGAATAATGGCTATGGCTTTTTATTAAGTGATTACGATCAGCCGGAAAATGCTAACTTATCAGAAGTTTTTTATACTCCAATCTATGAAGACATGACCAAGGCCAATATTGAGGAAGCAGATTATGATTGCTGGACTGTGCCTGTTTCTGAAGTGAATGAAAGAATTTTAAAGTTTACCGGTTTGACAAATGAGAAGATGACCAGACCTTTATATGTTCAGAATATTGAAGGAGAAGAGGTAGTCGTATGCGGAGCTTCTGATTCGAATTACAGGCAGCCAAATTGTATCGGCGGTTATTATGAAGAAGGCGTATATACGCTTCTTATGTGCTCGCCTTTTACAATCGTAACGCTTACCAAACCGGATGATGAGCATATTTGCATAATCAGTAATCATTCTATTTATAATCATTATCTCTTTGAAGATGAAACCAAGTATAATCCAAACAAAGAATATGAAGATGGAGAAATAGATGCTTTTTCCTATTATGATTTGTTTCTCTTGAAAAATGAATATTATGCACGGCACGGGATGATATTCAAAAATCCTGCCTTAAAATTGTATTTTGAATCCTTAAGCTGGTACGAGGGAACAATCGAAGGGAATGAGTTTGATGATGCTGTTTTCAATGAAGTGGAAAGAGCCAATATTGATTATATTATTTCTTTAACTGAACTGATGAACAGTGAAACAGCTTTACCACTAACAAATGAAGATTTGCAGATAGATTATCAGGGATTTGTATTTTCTCCCCAAACGCCTATTGTGGATATTATGAATCAGTTAGGATATCCGGAAGATTTTGAGAGTAATGAATACGGATATATTAGTGATTCCGGAACTCATGTAATATGGGAATTGAATTACCCAAATTTTAATTATTCAGGCGAAGAATTACGAATTGGGCTCAGTACAAAACTAAATGATGATTATAAAACGGGCGGAACAATCGATTATTTAACAAACGCACATATTTATGGTATTTCTCTTATAGATTTAGAAACAAAAAGAGGATTGCGGGTCGGCGACAGTTTACGAAACGTATATCTGTTATATGGCAAGCCGGATGTTGAACAATTATACGGTTATGACCCATGTCTGATTTATTCATGCGAGAGTGGAAAAATGGTTGTTAAGGTTGACCAAAGAAAGAATATTGTTTCAGAAATTGTATACTCATGCTATAATGAAAACTGATAAAGGATTCAAATGAAAAGGTAGGATTTAATATGAACATAGCAGTATTTGCTTCACATGGAGGAAGCGATTTACAGGCCATTATTGATGGATGCAAAAGCAATAAAATCAATGCTGAAGTGGCAGTTGTGATTAGCAATAATGGAGATTCCATGGCTTTACAAAGAGCAATTAAGGAAGGAATCGACAGATATCATCTCAGCACCAAAACAGAGGGTTCTGAGGATTTGCTGGCCAAAAGATTATTGACTCTTTTAGAAGATTATAAAATTGATATGATTTTCCTGGCAGGTTATATGAGATTACTGCATGTTTCTATTTTGGAAAAGTATCATAATAAGATTTTTAATATACACCCGGCACTATTGCCTAAATATGGCGGAAAAGGGATGTATGGAATGCATGTGCATGAAGCAGTTGTGGCAGCCAAAGAAAAAGAAACAGGAATTACAATTCATAGAGTCAATTCGGAATATGATAGTGGAGAAATTGTTGCGCAGACCAAAGTTACAGTTTTAGAAAATGACACTGCAGAGACACTTGGAGCAAGAGTTTTAGACAGAGAACATGAATTCTTAGTAGAAGTCATATCCGATATCGCAGATGGTAAAATAGCATTATCATAAATTCTATTTTTAACTGATTGACTAAAGAGGGGTGAGATGTATGTTCTTGCAAAGCTTTAATTTAAATTTTGCGGATAAAATCATCAAGCAATACAGGAAGGATGCAGACAAAAAGCTGGCTGGTGCTTGTAGATTGATGGTTTTGCTCGTTACGGTTGTAACATTGCTGAACATGATTGGGGTATTTAAAATTAGTGCGACACCTCTTTATTTTACGATGGCGATTTCGGTTGTAAATTTTATACTCCCCACTATTTTCTATGATGTTTTGAAAAAGGAGGGAAGTATATACAGATATATTATTATTACCATCCTGATTATTCAGTCTGGTGTCCTTTATGCGACACTTTCCTATCATGTCATCATTATGCTGATTTTTCCACTGGTCATCGCCTGCTTATACAATGAGAAGAAATATGTAATTTATACAATGTTTGCGTCAGTACCGGTGATGATTGTATCACATTTGGTGGCTTTTCAATTACATATCGTGCCGGACGAGCCACTTGTTACACTGAAAGGTGTTTGGCTTTATGGGATTTTGCCAAGAGTCATCGAGTTTTGGGCTGTGGGCATCACCTGTTACTTTATTTCTGACCGAATTCAAAAGCTGATTAATACACTGGCGGCCAAAAATATTGAATTATACAATGATCAGGAAAGCTTGATTTTATCATTGTCCGATATGATTGCAACCAAGTCCAGAGAAACAGGACAGCATGTACAACGTGTTGCGGAATATACAGCAGTACTTTGCAAGGGACTTGGGTATACTGATGAACAAACTTGGATCGTTTCGCTGGCTTCCATGATGCATGATGTGGGTAAAATTATTATTCCTTCTACGATTATAGAGAAGCCCGGTAAGTTAACAGATGAAGAGTTCCTAACCGTCAAGAAGCATGTGGGATATGGGAAGCAAATGCTTCAGAATTCTCCAGGTGAAGTAATGCATATTGCCGCAGACATTGCTTACCAGCACCATGAAAAATGGAATGGGAAAGGGTATCTGGGTTTTGCTGGTGAAGAAATCAATGAATATGCCAGATGCGTTGCGATAGCTGATGTTTTTGATGCCTTGGTCAGTCGCAGACCTTATAAAGAACCATGGTCTTTCAGCAATGCGTATGATGAAATTGTTCATCAAAGTGGCGAACATTTTGACCCTAAACTGGTTCAAATATTTCAGGAACATTTTGAGGAATTTAAGATGATTATGGATAAATATCCGGATGAAATTCCTCAAAAAAAAGAACCTGATTTGGAAGTGGAAGCAAGTCTTTTCAAAAATTTAGTTGGTTAAAAAGCCTGACTAGAAAAGTAAATACGATACATAGGAGAATACCGGTTGCTGTGGGTATGGCTGCTGCTAGAGCAGTCCATTTCCAGCTTCCGGTTTCTTTTTTGATTGTAAGCAAAGTGGTAGAGCAGGGCCAGTGCATGAGGGAAAAAAACATGGTGCTGATTGCAGTAGTATAGGTCCAGCCATTGCTTACAAATAGCTGCTTCATATCTTTAAGATTGTCAAGCTCCAGAATACTTCCTTGTGATAAGTACGCCATAATGATAATTGGAACAACGATTTCATTGGCAGGGAAGCCAAGGATAAAAGCAAGCAGAATAACCCCATCAAGTCCCATAAGCTGTGCAAACGGATTGAGAAATCCGGCACAGTGAGACAAAATACTGCAATCCCCTATGGTGAGATTGGCCATGAGCCAGATAATCAGTCCTGCCGGAGCAGCAACTATAATGGCACGCCCCAGTACGAATAGAGTACGGTCTAAAATAGAGCGTAAGATGACTTTTCCAATTTGCGGCCTACGATAAGGCGGCAACTCCAAAGTAAAGGATGAGGGCATTCCTTTTAATATCGTTTTTGACAGAAGTTTGGTCATGCCAAAGGTCATCAAAATGCCAATTACTATAACAAGGGTAAGGAGTAGTGCGGATAATAATGAAGTAGAAGCATTACCTGACGTTCCAATAAAAAACATAGTCAATATTGCAATTAAAGTAGGAAATCGTCCATTACAGGGAACAAAATTGTTTGTTAAGATAGCTAGAAAACGTTCCCGTGGTGAATCAATAATTCTACAGCCAATGACATCGGCTGCATTACAGCCAAAACCCATACACATGGTTAACGCCTGTTTGCCGCAGGCACTGCAATGTTTAAAAGAGCGATCTAGATTATAGGCAACGCGTGGCAGGTACCCAGCATCTTCCAATAATGTGAATAATGGAAAGAAAATAGCCATTGGAGGCAGCATGACGGACACTACTCAGGCCAGGACTCGATAAACGCCAAGTACAAGACTGCCATGAAGCCATGTAGGTGCTTGCAGATATTGAAATAGCTGGGTGAGTCGATCCTGTATCCAAAACAATCCGACAGAAAGCCATCCGGAAGGGATATTGGCTCCGGCGATAGTTAGCCAGAAAACCAGTGCAAGTAAGAAAATCATAATCGGATAGCCGGTTATTTTGCTGGTAAGCATACGATCCATACGTCGGTCAAATTCATGATAATTTTTCTTTTCATAGATAACAGTGTCAGCACATATTTGGGCAGAGGCAGAGACCAGTGTGGATACAATCGTATCTTTTAAATCTTCTTTTGTAATTTGCGCATCTTCTAAACTTTCACGTGCTTTTGCTATGGCAGCGGAGATTTCAGGAATATGTAGAAAATCGTATGTAAGGGAAATACTGGAATCTGAATCTAAAAGACGAAGGCTGAGCCAACGGCTATTCAGATTCTCCTTTACATAAGGACTAACTGCATCATCGATGATTTGAATTGCTTGTTCAATTAGGTCGGGATAGTGTATTTCTATAGGATGATACGAGGTATTTTCGGTATCAAGGTGGTCTAGCACTTTGGTTAGTTTATCTAAGTATTTTTTCTGGCGTGCTATGATTCCAACGACAGGAACCCCAAGACGCTTTTCGATGGTAGGAAGGTCGATTCGAATGTGTTTGTGTTTGGCTTCATCCATTAAGTTGACACATACAACTACTTTTTGACCGGTTTCTATGATTTGTAAGACCAGATTCAGGTTGCGTTCCAGACAGGTAGCATCGCAAACAACAATTACAGCATCAGGGTTTCCGAAGCAGATGAAATCTCGTGCAACTTCTTCTTCCACAGAGTGTGCCATAAGGGAATAAGTACCGGGTGTATCCACCAACAGATACGAATTTTCTTTTACGATGCAATATCCCTGGGCTTTCGCAACTGTTTTGTCAGGCCAATTACCTGTATTCTGTTTCATGCCGGTAAGAGCATTGAAAACAGTGCTTTTTCCAACGTTCGGGTTACCGGCGATAGCAATAACTTTGTCTGATTTAAGCGGATTTACAAGTGGCTTGACAATAATATGCTGGCTATCTTCAGAGCGAATAGCAATAACAGCACCTCGAATGGAATAAGCAGAAGGGTCACCGCCGGGACTGCGTCCTACACATTCCAGTTCCGTAAATGGAATAAAACCAAGATCTAGGAGTCTGCGACGCATACTTCCTGTATTTCGTAAGGAATCAATCATTGCGCGCTCTCCGGGTTTAAGCATATTTAAAGTGGTATTTGAACTCATCAGTGGCAGTCTCCGGCATAGTATTATTTATCTGTTTTTATACTATGAAGTTCCTGCTAAATAGTGAATGGAAAAATAATTTAAGTGCAGAGAAAAAATTTCTTGACATAGTGTGTGATGCACACTATAATGCAATTAACAGCAATGGGAAAAGTACAATAAAATAAAATTGAATATATGAGAAGAAGAAAATATGGGAGAGATAAAATATGAGTGAACAGAATGAACGGAAGGAAATGTTTCTCGCTCTTGTGTCAGAACTGCGAAGAGGAACCATTGTACTCAGTGTATTAAGTCAACTGGAAACTCCTCAATATGGGTATACACTTGTGAAAAATATGGAAGACAAAGGGGTTAAGGTTGATACCAATACACTTTATCCATTGTTAAGAAGATTGGAGAAGCAGGATATCTTGATTAGTGAGTGGGAAACGGGAGGCACTAAACCGCGAAAGTATTACAAAAGAACATCCTTTGGTGATGAGATTTACATGAAACTAAAAGAACAATGGATTGATTTGACAGAAGGCATGCAGAAATTACTTGCGGAAAAGGCAGATGCAGCAACAAGCAAAGATGAGGAGGAGTAGTCAGATGGAGAAAACAAATTACAGAGAACACGAGTTGGTAGTACGATATGTATATGACGTTACAAGAAGGCTGCCGGAGAAACAGCGTAACGATCTTGCAGATGAACTGAGCAGTCTGATAGAGGATATGATTTTAGAAAAGATATCTGAAGAAGAGTTTCAGGCAACAGAGAAAAGAGAAGAAGAGATTATAAGCGAGGTTTTGACACAGATGGGTGACCCCGCCAAACTGGCCAGACAATACCGAGGAGAAGAGGAAAACCTTATTGGTGGTGAGTACTATGGTATCTATTGTTTGGTACTGAAGATTGTTTTGCTTTGTGCAGGTATCGGATATCTTGTTTCAAGCATTGTTTCCATGTTTGTAAGTGCAATTGATATGAATGGTGTTACAATGATGGGCACAGATGAAATCATTCAGCTAGCGGAATTGCCGGGAATACTAATCAGCGCCTTTGGCAGTGTAACACTTATCTTTATTTTTATGGAAAAGACGAAAGTGAAGATTGGGAATACCATTCAGTGGGATATTAGTAAATTACCTATGACACCTTCTAGGAAGGCTGAAATCAAACGTTCGGATTGCATTGTTGATCTTATTTTTGAAGCTATATTTTTGTCAGTATTTGTATTTGCACCCTCAGTGCTGGGACTTTGGATTGTAAAAGATCAGCAGACAATTTGTATTCCGGTCTTTAATGTGTCCATTTGGTCCTCTATAGTGCCAATCTTTATCATTAGTTTTGCAATGGGAATTATTAAAGATGCTGTGAAATTAATGGAAGGATGTTATAATAAAGTTGTATTAATAACTACAGTAATCACCAGTATGGTATCTGCAGTTTGTACAATGTGGCTGTTTACAGGATTTGAATTATGGAATCCCAATTTTTTAGCAAAGACACAGGAAGCATTTGGTAGAGCGGATCTATCAAGCAGAAATATGGTTATTTATTTTGGCACCCCGGGAATGAATACCATTTTTATGGCAGTGATATTGGTTTCAATTATGATTGACATACTTGTGGCTATGTATAGAACCATGCGAAACAAATAGTATTTTCGGAATAGAATAAATAAAAAGGTTATTTTATGCGAGAAAATACACCGGGAACAGTTTTTAGTGGAATATTGAGACGTGGCCGCCCTGATGCGGTGGCTTGGATTAATGGCAATTCAAATAATCCGCAACTAAGCGGAGTTGTAAAATTTTATGACACACCCTACCAAGGAATACTGATAGAAGCGGAGGTTTTCGGACTCCCTAATATCCATGATACAGGCAACTCAGATTATTTTGCAATGCATATTCATACCAATGGAAATTGTACCATACCCTTTAATCAAACAGGAGAGCATTATTCCAGATATGCGGCTCCGCATCCGGAGCATAGTGGAGATATGATACCTTTATTGGGAAATCAAGGATATGCCTGGGTTGCATTTTATGATAAAAGAATTAGTATTGATGAAATTGAAGGACGCTCGGTAGTCATCCATGCTAAACCAGATGATTTTACTACACAACCTTCAGGAAATGCAGGCGATAAAATAGGATGTGGCGTGATTCGTTTAGAATAGTACGTGCACCATGTGATAAACGAAAGGATGAGCAATGAAAAAATTGGTTTTTCAAATGAAAAAGCTGAATGAAATTTCCTTATTAGAGGAAAGTAAGATGGCGAAAGTACAGACCTATTTCCTGTTATTTT
>CAZNAP010000036.1:0-20989 GCA_964571145.1 uncultured Lachnospiraceae bacterium
CTAAATGATTGAAAATAATATGATTCCAATTTTATTTTTCCTCTTATTTCCATCTGTAATTCTATTGTCTCATTTAAGCAAACAAACTCCTTGGGTAAAGTCATTTTACTCTTCTCAAAATCCAGATTTTTATTTTCGAGAATTTCTACTTTACAAACCTTCTTCTTTCCGTCTTTACACACTGATGTAATGACGATTTCTCCATCTTCAAGAGCACAACAGTTCAGTATTATTTCTTGAGGAATTTTCGTAAATAAAAAATCTCTATAAGACAATACACCGTTTATCTTTTTATCTGAAGATTTATCCACAAAATTGGGCTCGTCTCCTGCTTTTCCGGGGATAACGCAAGTGCTTCCTTCCATGGTATGACCTTTGGTTCCTCTGTGAAGGTAACAGTTTTCATAAGAATCGTACTGCATCCCTAAGGTCACTTCAAAAGGGTTTCTACTTGGCGCTTTTTCACCTTTGATTGCAAGCGTTTGTGTCTGACGAATATCTTTGGCTGACGCGCCTGCCATAAACAAATAAGTACTTGTTTCCAATATCAACTTTCTGGAAATAACATCAAAGTATCGCAGGTCATCATATGCAATCGTAAATTCTACTGTCTTTGTTTCTCCTGGTGCCAAGTTGTGTATTCTTGTAAACGCTTTTAACTGACTTAAAGGTTGCTTTACCCGAGAAGTTTCTTTATGAACATATAGCTGAACCACTTCATCTCCTGCTACCTGGCCACTATTGGTAACCGGAAGTTTAATTCGCACGTAATTCGATTGTTCCGAAAGCTCCATTTCTCCATAAGTAAATTTCGTATAAGAAAGTCCGTATCCAAAAGGATATAATACTTTTCCGTCAAAATACTGATACGTTCTCTTGCCTGAAATGATATCATAATCATTCATATCCGGTAAATCTTCGTCCCAGCAATACCAGGTCATTGGTAGTCTGCCCGCAGGGGAAACCTGACGGGACAGGACTGCTGCAATCCCATGACCCAGTTCCTGAGAACCGGAAGCGGAATAGAGAATTGCCGGCACTTCATCATTCAACTTATTAATGGAATAAGGGTAATTGGTAACCAAGATAATAACGGTATTGGGATTTGCTTTTAGCACTTGATCGGCCAGCTCCTGTTGTGCAGGTGGTAATGCAAGTGTCGTTCTGTCAATCTCCTCTTTACTGTTAATCATTGGATTGCTGCCTAATACCAGAACTGCTTTATCTGCTGCAGCTGCCGCCTTAACAGCTTCCTGTAATCCGTCTTCTATCACTTCCATGGTAAAAACAGAAGCGTCGCACTGATTGACTGCAAGAAAACCATCTTTATCTATGGTAATTTTCTGTCCATTCCAGCTATCTATATTGAACTGTTTATTACTGACTTCTTTAAAGTTCAATGCTTCGCGAATAAACCAACCAAATGCTTCCTGTTTGTCCGCTTTAATCAAATCCGTGTCTTCTTCCAGCGTTACAAATTTTTCATTACTTTCGGCTTTGATTGTACAGTTGCCGCAGCCCCAATCTGTAAAAGTAAATGTCTCTGCATGCTGTTTATCACCCAATTTTAATCGTCCCTGTGCATCCAGCACAATATATTTCCCGTTACAGCACAGGTGAATTTTGGAAAGAGCCGTTTGACTGACTATTTTTGTGTTGGGAAACGCTTTTTTAATTCCGTCCAGTACCGTTACGCGATAAGGCGGAATTCCACCGTACCAATCCTTATACCATACATCCGAAAGTGGTCCTACTACTGCTAAGGATTTTGTTTCCTCCAGGTTAAAAGGTAACATTTCATCTTGATTTTTAAGAAGAACAACTGATTCTTCTGCCATTTTCCGGCAAGCGTTCCGATGTTCTTCATTATTGATATATTCTTCACCCATATTTGTATAAGGACATTCATCTGTTCCATCAAAAAATCCCAATCGGATTCTAGTTCTGAAGGAATTACGCAAAGACTTGTCTATGTCCTTTTCTGTAATCATACCCTTGTCTAAAGCTTCTCTTGCTGCTGCATGGACAACTTCTGGGGCATCTGTAAAGCAGTCGATTCCTGCCTTTAGTCCATAAGCAATAGACTCCGCATGAGTGTCAAAATATTTATGAAAAGTAACTGTCTGTTGAAAATCACCGCCGTCACAGACTACATGCCCCGGCAACCCCCAAGTATCTTTTACAATTCTTTGCACTTCTCCATTTACAACTGCCGGTACACCATTAATTTCGTTGTAAGAAGTCATAATGGCTTCTGCTCCACCCTCCATAATTGCTTTTCGGAAAGGCTCAAAATAGTATTCATATTTATTTCTTTCATCTACAGAAGAGGAAGCTTTCACTCTGTCTGTCTCTACATTATTGGCATAAAAATGCTTTAAGGTTGCTCCGCACTGTAGGTAAAAAGGGTCTTCCCCTTTCATGCCTTGAATATAGGCAGAGGACATTTCTCCCGTAAGATAAGGATCTTCACCATACGATTCTTCGTTTCTTCCCCATCTGGGATCTCGTTCCATATCCACAGTTGGTGCCCATCTACACAAACTTCCACCTTGATTTCTAGTAAATAGTGCCCTTGCTTCTTCCCCCACTGCTTTACCACATTTTTTAATCAGATCACGATCAAAGCTTCCACTCATACCAGTGGGCTGCGTAAAGGAAGTCGTCTCTTCCGGTTCTCCTGCATTGAAGGCCTGATCATGTCTTGCCTCTATTCCATGAGCAGCTTCCCCTCCCATAAAAGATGCCTTGATTCCAAGATGCGGAATATCCGGACATCCGGTCGTCAAACAGGTTATTTTTTCTTCTAATGATAAATTCTTTAATAAATAATCCAGCCGTTCCTCTATAGGCAGCTGATTGTTCCATAATGGCGTATTTTTATAAGTCTGCATATGTTCACCCTACCTTTGTTTCAGTATAAAAGTATTTTTTCTCTTTGTAAACGAAAGGTATTGAATTCTGTAAATAAAGCTAATAAATGCTGTATTTTATATCAAAAAACTGCCATATACAAAATACTTTTTATCATCTATAATCAAAATATATATTGATAAATAGCTCATTTTTGAAGAGAAAGGATAGGATAATCAATGAAATTTAGTAATGGATGTTGGTTGCAAAAAGAAGGATGCAGTTGTTTTGCACCTCAAGAAGTATATTTTACCAAAATAGAGGACCGAAAAGTAACCCTTTTGGCACCTACTGTTCCCATTGTTACCAGAGGTGATACCCTTGGTGGCATTAATTTGACTCTTGAAATTACATCTCCTGCACAGGATATTTTACGTGTCCGCACCTATCACTACAAAGGAAGTATTCAAGACAGCCCTGCTTTTGAATTGGAACTCAACGAAGACCTTCCTTTGGATGTACAGGATTCAGAAGAAGAAATCCGTATTACCAGTGGTTCTATGTCTTTAGTTATGACCAAAAAATCTTGGTCTATGACTTATTTAAGAGGGGATGAAGTCATTACCAAGAGCACAGGCAGAGATTTAGCATTAATGAAAACCGACTGGAAAGGTCTTGCATACGACAAGGGCGATGAAGATGAAACCTATATTCGTCAGATGCTTTCCCTCTCTGTAGGTGAACTGGTTTATGGTACAGGCGAACGGTTTACCCCTTTTGTAAAAAATGGACAATCGATCGATATTTGGAATGCCGATGGCGGTACCAGTACAGAACAGTCTTATAAAAATATACCTTTCTATATTACAAACAAAGGTTATGGGGTACTTGTAAATCACCCTGAAAAGGTTTCCTTCGAAGTTGGAACCGAAATGGTAACCCGTACAGAGTTTTCTGTAAAAGGAAGTTATCTGGATTATTTCCTGATTAATGGACCTACCATGAAAGAAGTACTGACCAGATATACCGATTTAACAGGCAAGCCTACTTTACCGGCACCCTGGACCTTCGGCTTATGGCTTTCGACTTCCTTTACAACCAATTATGATGAAAAAACTGTAATGAGTTTTGTAGACGGTATGTTAGACAGGGGCATTCCTCTTAGAACGTTCCACTTTGACTGTTTCTGGATGAAAGATTTCCACTGGTCAGACTTCACTTGGGACAGCCGCGTTTTCCCCGATCCTGCTGGTATGCTAAAACGTATTAAAGCCAAAGGTCTGAATATTTGCGTTTGGATTAATACCTATATTGCACAGGAATCCTGCTTATTTGACGAAGGCGCTAAGAATGGTTACTTTATCAAACGTACCAATGGTCAGGTATGGCAGTGGGATATGTGGCAACCGGGCATGGCAATTGTAGATTTTACCAATCCTGCAGCATACAAATGGTTCCAGGACAAATTGGAAGTTTTGATGGATATGGGTGTAGATTGCTTTAAAACCGACTTTGGCGAAAGAATCCCTACTGAAAATGTTACTTACTATGACGGTTCTAATCCGGAGAAAATGCATAACTACTATACCTATCTCTATAACAAGTGCGTTTATGAATTACTGGAACGCAAACGTGGCAAAGGCGAAGCCGTTCTTTTTGCTCGTTCTGCTACAGTGGGCGGACAGAAATTCCCTGTACACTGGGGCGGTGACTGCTGGTCCGATTACGAATCCATGGAAGAAAGTTTACGTGGCGGCTTATCCCTGTTGATGAGCGGTTTTGGTTTCTGGGCTCACGATATTGGAGGTTTTGAAAATACCTCTACAGCAGATGTTTACAAGCGCTGGGTTGCTTTTGGTTTATTATCATCTCATTCCAGACTTCATGGCAGTTCTTCCTACCGTGTTCCGTGGGTATATGATGATGAAGCTGTAGATGTAGTAAGATACTTTACCAAATTAAAAGCTAAATTGATGCCCTATTTATACAAGACCTCTATTGATACCTCTAAATCCGGTGTTCCTACCATGAGAAGCATGGTTCTGGAGTTTACTGAGGATAAAACCTGTCATTATGTGGATAAACAATATATGTTAGGTGATAACCTGTTGGTTGCTCCTATTTTCAATGACCAGAGCATGGCTGAATATTATCTGCCTAAGGGAATTTGGACAAACTTCTTCACCGGCGAAGTAAAAGACGGCGGATGCTGGGTAAATGAAAAGCACGATTACTTAAGCATTCCACTTATGGTTAAAGAAAACTCGATTGTAGCTCTTGGTTCTTGCGACACCAAGCCCGATTATGATTATGGTGTAGATGCCGAGCTGCGTGTTTACTCCTTAACCGACGGCGGTAAAGCTGCTTCTACTGT
Organism: uncultured Lachnospiraceae bacterium; assembly: GCA_964571145.1. Lineage (GTDB taxonomy): Bacteria > Bacillota > Clostridia > Lachnospirales > Lachnospiraceae > Suilimivivens. Next base: position 5,228 of record CAZNAP010000036.1, read on the forward strand.
ATACGGTATGGATCAGAAGGAAGAAATTGCTATTACGGCTGAGAGAACCGGCAAGAACATTCAGATTAAGGTTGCTTCCAAGCAGAACTACACGGTTCGCCTGGTAAATACCAAATTAGCTGCTGCAAATAGTGTTTCCTACAAGGAAGACGGAAGCGACACCTTAATTACCTTATCCGGTGATACTAATGTAACCGTAACAATGGCTTAATTTGTTTAATTCTTTGTAAATAGTAATTTAGTAAAAAGGCAATTCCTATATGAATAGGGAATTGCCTTTTTTTAGTCTCTCTATCTTAAAATTATAAACCTATAAATCACTCAAAGTAATAATTTTACTTCCTTTGCTTTCATAATAATGCAGCATTTCATCAATTTTTCTTTTATCAAGATCAATGTGAGTGTTTGGAACCATTACATATTCGTGCAGAAATGAAGCGTAGAATACATAAGATTGCTACCCTATACCAAAAATAGTAAATCAGGACATAAAATAGCTCCTGTTGAATAAACAACAGGAGCAATCTTTTATTAATCATTTCTGATTGTATCTAATATAAAACTTACGAACCAATACTTATTCTACCTTAAATGCGGAAATTTCTGTCTTAACACTGTTCATGTTCTCATCTAATGCATTTGCTGTTTGACTCAATTTCTCTACACTGGTCAGTAGCTGTGTAGCCATTTCATGAACAAGTTGTGAACCGCTGGCTGTTTCCTGAATAATTGCTGAAATATTTTCAACAGCATCCAGTGTTTCGTTTCTTTCTTTATCTGCGGATTCTGTATTACTTGCAATTTCTTTCAGGTTCTTAAACAGTTCAGACATTTGGCTATTCATATCCTGGAATACCTGAATCACTTCGTCTACTGCCTCTGCCTGTAATGAAACCATAGATTCTGCATCTTTTGCACTTTGTACACTGGTCATAGTCTGTGCGCTAATATTCAAAACATTATTCCGGATTTCATTTGCAGCATGTCCTGAATTCTCTGCCAATTTACGAATTTCCTCTGCAACTACCGCAAAGCCTCTTCCTGCCGCGCCTGCTCTTGCTGCTTCTATAGATGCATTTAATGAAAGCAGGTTGGTTTGTTCTGAGATTTCATTAATCATTTCTACAAACTGATTAATGGTTTCTGATTCCGCTCTTAATGTTTCGATACTGCTTCCTACTCTAGCCGTAATATCTGATGTCTCTTTTGCACGACTTCCTAAAACCTTAACAATTTCCGTTCCCTGATAAATCATCTTCTCAGTACGGTCAACCAGTTCCTCTACTGCACCGACCATTTGACTAATATCTTGTATCTTTTCAGACAAAACATTGGTTATAATTACACATTCCTGTGCATGTTCAGCCTGTTTAGACATGCCTTCGCTGATTTCATCAATGGCTCTTGTGATATCTGTTGAGTAATTATTGATTTCTCCGGAAGCATCATATACATCATTTGCCGAAGATTCTAACTGCTCCATAGTTCCTGATAATTTCATAACCAGTTTCTTATTATTTTGAATCATGTTGGAAGCAGTACCGGCCAGAGATTGAAACTCGTCGTGACCTTTTACCTTAACCTGAACAGTTAAGTCTCCCTTGGCAACCTCGTCTAATTTTTTAGAAATACGACGCATATTCTTTTGAATACCAAACGTAATCAGTGTACCAATTATAAATGCAATAATCGCTGCCAAAATAACTAATGTAATTGTAATTGTTTTTATTTTCTCTGCCTGTCCTGTAACAACATCAACAGGAATCAAAGAGCAAAACATAACATTGTTTACTTCGCTTTTCGCATATATGTATAAACATTTTTCATTGTGAAACTCAACTTCCATAGCTCCGCTTAATTCTTCAGAAGTCATGCTTTCATCAAAAAATGTCTGTCCAAAGAAAACCTTTTCATCTGCTGCCAGCTGACTGCTCTGTCCGTCTGCAAGACCTTCTTTAATAACCTCTTTACCAGTGCCGGTTACAAAACCAATAATACTACCTTGTCCGAAATCCATACCGTCCAAAATCTCACTTACTGCTGATTTCTTAATATCAATAACGGTATATGCAAACTTTTTACTGGTAGGTGTCTGGAAAACGATAAAGTAATCATCTGCTAACAAGCCATAGAGCTCATCTAAACGAGGATGGCTGTCTACCCATTTAGGTGCGTTTCTTCCATCTTCAGATACTGTCATCATGTCCGCTAAATAATCATCATAGATACCATCTACTTTATCAGATGTTGCCGTGGTAATAATCGGTGTCCCGGCTTTCGTAATAAAATGAATGTTGCTGATAAATGGATTTACTGTTTGTGATGCCATCAGCGTAACTCTGGTATCAGCAAAAAAATTGGATTGTGCAACAAGGTCCTTATTCAACATACCCAGTGTATAAGGTTCAAAATTCTTATCAAAAGCATATTTCATCGCTTCTGCCTGAATATAGGTGCTGTTGATATCCAGATAATCTCTGGCCATATTTGCTGTTTGCTGTGTTGACTCTTGGAACTTCTCGCTCAATCCTTCTTCTGCATAATAATATGCAATGACTCCGACAGCAATCATAAAAACAATTGGCACCAAAAAACAAACAAAAATCTTGTTTCTCAATCCAAATAACATTATTTTGTTCTTTGGCGTATTTGTTTCTGCTGAATTAGATTTTTTGTTTTTCTTAGGTTCCTTGGGTGTCTTGGGTACTTTTGGTTCTTTAGGTGTTTTTGGTTTCTTTGTTTTTTGTAAAAGCTTCGATTCTTGAGGATCCTTGGGTACTTTAATCTTAGGTTCCTTCTGAGGTTTCAGAGTTTTCATTTTCATGCTGTACCTCCTTAAAATGAATAGGATACATATTCTGTGCCTAATTTTTAGTATAGTATATTTTAGGAAAAATGAACAGCATCTTTTTCATTTTTATCATGTCTTTTGTGACATTTTACAGGTTATTTTTGACCATAATAGGCATTTGCCCCATGTTTACGGAAAAAATGCTTATCTCGGATACAATCAGGTGCCGGTTTCACCTGTGGATTCAGGCTTTCTGTTCTAGCTGCCATCTTCGCCACTTCCTCTAGTACAACTGCGTTGTATACCGCTTCAGCAGCATCTTTTCCCCAAGTAAAGGGTCCATGATTCGTGCACAATACACCTGGTGTATACATGGGATTTAACTCTCTTTTTTTAAAGGTTTCTACTATAACTACTCCTGTATTTTTCTCATAGGCTTCTTCAATTTCGTCAGGTGTAAGGCTTCTTGCACAGGGAATTTCTCCAAAAAAGTAGTCGGCATGTGTGGTTCCATAAAGAGGAATACTTCTTCCCGCCTGCGCCCAAGCTGTTGCTTCCGGAGAATGCGTATGTACAATTCCGCCTACCTCCGGAAATTGCAAATATAATTCCAAATGTGTCGGCGTATCGGAAGATGGACGATAGTTACCTTCTATTTGATTGCCCTGTAAGTCCATTACCACCATATCATCAACTGTCAAACGTTCATATTCCACTCCGCTGGGCTTGATTACAAAATAACCTTTGTCGCGATCTATACCGCTTACATTGCCCCATGTATAAGTAATCAATCCACGTCTGGGTAATTCCATATTTGCTTCATATACCTGTTTTTTTAAATCTTCCAGCATATCCATACCTCTTTCTTTGATGAAAAATTGCATCATTTATTCGTGCAGTGCTTGAACTGCTGCTTGCTCAATAGCAAGTCCTTTTCTATATTGTTTCATAAATTTTTCAAAACCAATTACGTCTTCTTCTACAGGTTCCATATGACTGCCTGATTGTCCTACAAAAATCTTTTCATTCAAGAAATTTTGCAAGCTTTCCTCATCGTTTTTTTGATTCATAAATGCTGCCAAAAGAGCAATCCCCCAGGCACCGCCTTCACCTGCTGTCTCCATAACGGATACTGTTGTATTCATGGCTGCTGCTGCAATACTCTGGCCCACTCCTTTTGTTTTGAACAATCCACCATGTCCAAACATTCTATCTACTTTCACATCTTCTTCTTTAAAAAGCAAATCCAATCCTACTTTTAGTGCTGCCAAGGAAGAATAAAGATGTACTCTCATAAAGTTTGCCAAATTAAACTGTGCTTCTGTGGGACGTACAAATAAAGGCGCTCCTTCATCAAAGCCGGTAACCGGTTCTCCGGAGAAATAGTTATAAGAAAGTAACCCGCCGCAATCGGCGTCTCCTTCCAAAGCTTTATTATAAAGAATAGAAAACAGTTTATTCTTATCCACTTTTGCATCCAAGCAATCAGCAAACTCATCGAACAGATTGACCCAGGCATTTAAGTCGGAGGTACAGTTATTGCAATGCACCATACCCACCAAGGCACCATCGGGAGTTGTGACTAAATCAATTTCCGGATATACCTTTGATAATTCTTTTTCCAAAACAATCATCGCAAATATAGAAGTTCCGGCAGAAACATTTCCGGTTCGCATTCCTACGCTATTGGTAGCAACCATTCCGGTTCCTGCATCACCCTCAGGTGGACATACCGGAATACCGGCTTCTAATTTCCCGGTACTATCCAACAATGCCACACCTTCGGACGTCAGTTGTCCGGCCTGTTGTCCTGCTGTTAAAACCTTCGGTAAAATATCCTGTAATTTCAAGTTCAAACCATGTGACGCTGTCAATCTATCAAATTTTTGCATCATAGAGACATCATAATTTCCGGTTTCGCTGTTAATCGGAAACATGCCGGAAGCATCTCCCACTCCAATGACTTGTTCTCCGGTCAATTTCCAATGCACATATCCTGCCAAAGTCGTTAAAAAGGCAATGTCTTTGACATGTTCCTCTCTGTTTAATATTGCTTGATATAAATGAGCAATACTCCATCGTTGTGGAATATTGTAGTTGAATTCTTTTGTCAGTTTCTCTGCAGCTTCTTCGGTAATGGTATTGCGCCAGGTTCTAAAGGGAACCAGTAACTCATTTTTTTTATCAAAAGCCAAATAGCCATGCATCATTGCTGAAAATCCAATCGCCCCGATTTTCGTCAAAGTAACATCATATTGTTTCTTCACATCTGTGGCTAAATTCTGATAACAGCCTTGCATACCTTTCCAGACATCTTCCAGAGAATAAGTCCAAATGCCATTTATATACTGATTTTCCCATTCATAGCTCCCCGCTGCTAATGGTAACCCCGTTGTATCCACTAAAACAGCCTTAATTCTAGTTGATCCCAGTTCTATTCCTAGTGAAGTTTGGCCTTGTTCAATTATTTTTTTAGCATCCATTCCCTTTTCCTCCATAAAACGTTTTACCTAGTTCTAAAATACGACAGACAGCTATGCTGTTTGAATCATTTCCGGTTCTTTATCTTTTGAATATAATACTTTTAATAGAATCGGTGTCGTAATTGAAGATACTATAATCAACAAAATTACAGATGTAAAATAAATTGGCTCCAGTAATCCGACGAAAAGTCCTTTTTGAGCAACAATTAAGGCAACTTCTCCTCTGGTCATCATTCCGATACCAATTTTCAGAGAATCTTTTCCGTTAAACTTACACAATTTGGCCATAAGACCACACCCAACGATTTTTGCTACAAGTCCCACCAGTACAAATCCTAGGGAAAAGAGTAAAATACTAACGGTAACATTATCTATGTTGGTTTTAAGTCCTATACTTGCAAAGAAAACAGGCCCGAAAAGCATATACGAATTAATATCTACTTTTCGTTCAATATAGTCAGAATCATTGATAGAGCATAATATAATTCCCGCAACATAAGCTCCGGTAATATCAGCAATTCCGAAAACTGCCTCTGCAATATACGACATTAAGAAACAAAGTGCCAGACCTGCAATAGGGATTCTTCTGGTATGCGGATATCTCTTATCCACAAATTTAAATACTTTGTAAGCGATAAATCCAACAACTACAGCAAATAAGAAAAATAAAACTGTATCAATTACTACCGACATAGGATTTGATTCCGGGTTCTTAAATCCAATCACAAACGTAAGAACTACGATACCGATTACATCATCGATGATAGCTGCACTTAAAATAGTCGTTCCTACTTTTCCCTTTAATTTACCCATTTCTTTTAGGGATTGCACCGTAATACTCACCGATGTGGCTGTTAATATGGTTCCTACAAATACTGCTTTGTAGAAATTTTCAGAACCCCACGGTGACATGCCATAATAAAGCATATAAAACAAGGCACCACATACCAGCGGAATAAAGACACCGGCCAAAGCAATCAAGGTCGCTACCGGACCGGTTTTAACCAGTTCTTTTAAGTCTGTTTCAAGACCTGCGGAAAACATAAGTAAAATAACGCCGACTTCAGCCATTTGCAACAGAAAATCTGTCTGATTAACCAATCCCAGTATACTTGGGCCAATAATCAATCCTGCAATAATTTCACCTACAACCTGAGGTGCTTTTAACTTTCTGGCTACAATACCAAATACCTTGGCAGCAATAATAATAATTGCCAAATCCTTCAAAATTAAATAGCTTTCCATAACACTTTCTCCTCCTATAATAAACCTGTACAGTTTACAGGTTATTACCTATTCTGGCTTAATTCCTTCTTCTTCGGCACGTAATTTACATCCGTTTTTATAAGAACCTATTTCACAAATATCCGCTTTCCCATTATCCAGACAAAATTGACAGGACGGACATGGTTTTTGCTCCCCTGCAAAATCGCGAGGTTCGGCTTCGTTGTTTTCATTGTGTTTACAATCATAACACCAACAGTCACTACACTCAACAAATTGTGGATATTCATTAATAAATCTTGGTTCTGATATAAAATCAAAGAAGTTCATTTGTCCTTCAATTTGTTTTTTCAAATTGGTTTCCTCCTGTAACAAAATCCCCATCAGGTTTCCAATGGGGATTTGCCACATTCATAATTATTCTTCGCTTTCCTCATCTTCCTTTGGAAGTGTTACTTCTTCCTCTTCCTCAGACTTAAAGGGTTCCTCTACAATGTCCTCTAATGCGTCATCCAAATTTTCAAATTCCTGATCTCCGTTGGAAACTTTTTCTCTGACTTTTGCTATCTGCGCAACGGTTACGCCTTCATCCAGATTAATCAGTTTCACACCTGATGTAATTCTTCCTAAAGTGGAGACATCCTGCATTGGTATTTGAATAATAATGCCGCCTGTGGTAATCATCATTATTTCGTGGTCATCATTTACGGCCTTAACACCAATTACTTCACCAGTCTTATCCGTAATCTTATAACATTTAACACCCTTACCACCACGTTTTTGAATGGTAAATTCTTCTAAATAAGTACGTTTACCCATTCCGTTTTCGGATACAATCAGAAGAGAATCTCCTTGGTGATCCAGCTGCATACCAACTATTTCATCTCGGTCTCCTAGGTTCATACCAATGACACCCATGGAAGTTCTGCCGGTTGCTCTGACGTCTGTTTCCTTAAAGCGAATACACATTCCGTGTTTGGTTACCAAGAATATTTCGGTATCTTTATCCGTTATTTTAACTTCGATTAATTCGTCATCATCTCTTAAATTAATCGATGCCAAACCATTTTTACGAACATGGCTGTATTCTGTAATACTTGTTTTCTTAGCCGTTCCGTTTTTGGTAATCATAAAGAGATTTTTATCTTCTTCATAATCCTTAATGGGAATAATGGCACTAATTTTTTCACCCGGATTGAGCTGCAATAAGTTTACAATTGCTACTCCTCTGGAAGTACGCCCACTTTCGGGAATTTCGTATGCCTTTAATCTGTATACACGACCAAAATTGGTAAAGAACATAATATAGTGATGCGTTGTAGTCATCAATAAATCTGCAATAAAGTCATCCTCTATGGTTTGCATTCCCTTGATTCCCTTGCCGCCTCTATGTTGAGACTTAAAGTTATCAATGGTCATACGCTTGATATATCCCAGATTAGACAAACCAATAATGGTGTTTTCATTGGGTATCATATCTTCCATGGAAATATCATACATGTCAAATCCGATTTGACTCTTTCTTTCATCTCCGAATTTAACAGCTGTTTCATTAATTTCAGTTCTGATTACACCCAATAACACCTTTTCGTTCCCAAGTATATCCTTTAAATATGCGATTCTTGCAATCAAATCTAAATGTTCGGCTTCCAGTTTTTCTCTTTCCAAACCTGTTAAAGCACGTAATTTCATTTCTACAATTGCCTGAGACTGAGGTTCTGTTAAATCAAAACGTTCCATCAAATTCTCTTTTGCAATCTGTGCATTCCTGCTGCCTCTGATAATTCTGATAATCTCATCAATATTATCAAGAGCAATTAATAAACCTTGTAAAATATGGTCTCTTTCTTCTGCTTTATTCAAATCATATTTTGTTCTTCTTGTAACAACCTCTTCCTGGTGAGCCAAATAAGCAGTCAGCATATCCAGAATATTCATTACTTTGGGTTCATTATTAACCAGCGCCAGCATAATAATGCCAAACGTATCTTGCATCTGCGTATGCTTATACAAATGATTTAAAATAATATTGGCACTTGCATCTCTTCGTAATTCAATAACAATACGCATTCCATCTCTGTCTGATTCATCTCGCAAATCTGTAATGCCGTCAATTTTTTTGAGTTTAACCAACTCTGCAATCTTTAAAATTAAATTTGCTTTATTAACCATGTAAGGAAGTTCAGATACGATAATTCTGTTCTTTCCGTTAGACATGGTTTCAATATCGGTAACAGCGCGCACTCTTACCTTGCCACGTCCGGTACGATATGCTTCTTCGCTTCCTCTGGTACCCAGTATAATACCGCCAGTCGGAAAATCCGGTGCTTTTACAATGGATAAAATTTCTTCAATATCTGTATCTCTATCTTCTTCAATTCTATTATCAATAATTTTAACAATAGCACCCACGATTTCCCTTAAATTATGAGGAGGGATATTCGTAGCCATACCTACCGCAATACCGGTAGTACCATTAACTAATAGGTTGGGATAACGGCTGGGAAGAACGACTGGTTCTTTTTCAGTTTCATCGAAATTGGGAATGAAATCTACGGTATCTTTGTTGATATCTGCTAACAATTCCATAGATATTTTACTTAATCTTGCTTCTGTATAACGCATGGCAGCGGCACCGTCACCATCCACAGAACCAAAGTTTCCATGACCATCTACCAATGGATACCGGAAGGACCAAGGTTGCGCCATATTAACCAACGCACCATAAATAGAGCTGTCACCGTGAGGGTGAAACTTACCCATTGTATCACCGACGATACGAGCACTTTTTCTGTGCGGCTTGTCGGGTCCGTTATTTAACTCAATCATTGAATAGAGAACTCTTCTCTGTACCGGTTTCAAACCGTCTCTTACATCCGGCAATGCTCTGGAGGCAATAACGCTCATGGCATAATCAATGTATGAGGACTCCATGGTTTTCTTTAAATCAACATCATGGATTTTATCCACTTCATGAACCTGATCAAAAATATTATCTTCCATTTATTAACCATACCTCTCTAAATATCAAGATTTTTTACAAATTTGGCATTTTCTTCTATGAATTCACGTCTTGGTTCTACCTTATCACCCATTAAGGTGGTAAAAGTTAAGTCTATTTCCGATTCAGCTTCTTCGTTCATGGTTACGCGAAGTAAAACTCTTCTGTTAGGATCCATGGTGGTTTCCCAAAGCTGTTCCGGATCCATTTCTCCAAGTCCTTTATAACGCTGAATCTTATTATTTTGATCACGTCCTACTTCTGCAATAATTTTATTTAACTCATCATCGCTGTAGGCATACCATACACTTTTATTTTTCTCCAGTTTGTAAAGAGGCGGTTGTGCCAGATAAACATATCCCTGTTTAATCAATTCCGGCATAAAACGATAAATGAATGTAAGTAACAAAGTATCAATATGTGCACCGTCAACGTCAGCATCCGTCATAATAATAATTTTGTGATATCTTAATTTGGTAATATCAAAATCATCATGGATTCCTGTTCCAAATGCAGTAATCATTGCTTTTATTTCTGCATTAGCATATATTTTATCCAGTCTGGCTTTCTCCACGTTTAATATTTTGCCACGTAATGGAAGAATTGCCTGCGTTGCACGACTTCTGGCAGTTTTGGCACTACCTCCGGCGGAATCTCCTTCGACTATATAAATTTCACAGTTTACTGGATCTTTATCTGAACAATCAGCCAGTTTTCCTGGAAGACTTGCTGTCTCCAATGCTGTTTTTCTTCTGGTCAAATCTCTTGCTTTTCTGGCAGCATCTCTGGCACGTTGTGCCAAAATGGATTTTTCACATATAATCTTGGCAATTGGAGGATTTTGCTCCAGAAAATAAGTAAGTTGTTCACTGACAATGTTATCTACAGCTGTTCTAGCTTCAGAATTACCTAATTTCTGTTTGGTCTGTCCTTCAAACTGAGGATCCTCTATTTTAACACTTACAATTGCGGTAAGACCTTCTCTTATATCCTCACCGGTTAAATTTGGCTCATTATCTTTTAATAATTTACTTCCGCGGGCATAATCATTAAAGGTTTTAGTAATTGCATTACGAAAACCTATTAAATGTGTTCCGCCTTCCGGTGTATTAATGTTATTAACAAAACTATAAGAACTTTCTGTATAAGAATCATTATGCTGCATGGAAACTTCAACATATACATTGTTTTTACTGCCTTCGAAATACATAACATCCGGATAAATAGGTGTTTTACTCTTATTCAGATAACTTACAAATTCTTTAATTCCACCTTCATAGTGGAACGTTCTTTCTATCGGTGATTGACCTTCTTCTACCCTCATATCTTTTAAAATAATATGGAGTCCCTTTGTTAAAAAGGCCATTTCTCTTAAACGTTGCTTTAAAACATCAAATTCATATTCTACTGTTTCTTGGAAAATACTAGCATCCGGTAAAAAGGTTACCCTTGTTCCTGTTTTCTCTGGATCGCAATCGCCTATAATTTTTAATTTATATGCAACATGACCTCTTTCATATCTTTGTTTATAAATTTTACCTTCGGAATAAATTTCTACTTCCAACCAGTCTGATAATGCATTAACTACAGAAGCACCAACTCCGTGCAAACCACCGGACACTTTATATCCGCCACCGCCGAATTTACCGCCTGCATGAAGAATTGTAAATACAACTTCTACAGCCGGAAGTCCTGATTTATGATTTGTTCCAACCGGAATACCTCTTCCGTTATCAGTAACAGTAACAGAATTATCTTGATTAAGCACAACTTCAATGGTATCACAATAACCGGCTAATGCTTCATCTACAGAATTATCCACTATTTCATATACCAAATGATGAAGACCTCTGCTAGAAGTTGTTCCAATGTACATACCCGGTCTTTTTCTAACTGCCTCTAATCCTTCCAATATCTGAATTTGATCTGCTCCGTACTCGTTATTCATAAAAAATCTCCGTTTCTTATACCAGCATTATGGCATTAATTACAATTTTCAATCATTCCGTTTGTTACTTTATAGGTCTTGTTTATTTCAAACCTGTTATTTACAAATTCATCTAGTCCTGTACAGGTAATGATTGTTTGAATATTTCCAATGCTTTTCAATAAATAATTTTGTCTGTTACTATCCAGTTCTGAAAGTACATCATCTAAAAGTAAAACTGGTGTGTCTTTTGTTAATTTCTTTACCAATTCAATTTCTGATAATTTCAAAGACAATGCTGCTGTTCTTTGTTGACCTTGGGATCCATATTTTCTAATATCGATTCCATTCACAATAAAGGAAAAATCATCTCTATGAGGTCCTATAGAAGTTAATTTATATTTAATATCCTTAGGCTGATTTTCTTTCATTTTAGATTCAAAATCTTCTATTTGTACATCAGGTTCATATTTAACAATTAATTCTTCTTTTCCACCGGAAAGTTTATTATGTATTTCTCCTATGATGTCACATAACTGACTTGTAAAAATAGTTCTTCTTTCAATAATTTTACTTCCAAAAGAAACTAGCTGTGAATCCCAAATATTCAAGGTTTCTTTTAAATCAGTATTTAAATACATATCTTTTAAAAGTCTATTTCTTTGATTTACAATTTTATTATAATGATTCAAATTATAAAGATAAAAACTATCTAACTGGCAAAGTTCAATATCTGCAAAACGCCTTCTCTCTGCAGGCCCATTTTTAATAATGGAAAGGTCTTCCGGTGAGAAAAATACTACATTCAATAATCCCAAAAGGTCAGCCGCCTTCTTAATTTTTTTCCCGTCTATTGCAATTCCTTTTGTATTATTTTTACGAAGATGCATATCTACTCTATATTCTACATCTTCTTTTTCTAAATAAGTTCTAATATGTGCTTCTTCTTTATCAAAATTAATAATTTCTCTATCTTTACTTCCTTTATGAGATTTTGTTGTTGCTGAAACATAAATTGATTCTAATATATTTGTTTTTCCCTGTGCATTATCTCCATAAAGAATATTAGTACCTTTATCAAATTCAATATTTAATGTTTCATAATTTCTAAAATCAGCCAGTTCCAGAGATTTTATTATCATTTTAATAACCACATTTTCTCAGAATACGCACATTAATCCTGAGTGCCTTTCTTATTACACTTTTTCTAGCTTTCAATTTTTATTTGATCATTATTAAATTCAACAATATCTCCGTTATAAAGCTTTTTACCTCTTTGTAATTCTACTGCTCCGTTCACTTTTACTTGACCTTCCTGAATAATAAACTTAGCATCTACCCCAGATTCAACTAAACCGGCTGCTTTTAAAGCCTGTCCTAATTTAATATATTCATCTCTTAATTTGATGATTTCCATACTTCATCCCCCTGCATATCGCAGGTTTCCTGCGATACTGCGTCCATAAATGGTTTGAAACTTTGTTTCAAACTTTTTCCTTCTTAAGTTTTGCTTATTTATACACAAAACTTCTTTTTATACTAGGATACTGTTGTGAAATTAACGGGTAGAACTAAATAAATGTATTTTCCGGCAGCATCTCTTATAAAACAAGGTGCCTTAGGATTTACTAAATAAATATCTATTTTTTCATCATCTATTACTTTTAAAGCATCAATCATAAATTTAGGATTAAATCCAATCATTAAATCTTTGCCTTGTTTATTAATATCAATTTCTTCATTCATACTACCAACAGTAGAACTTATTTTTAATTCCATATTACTATCTGTAATATTAATAATAATCGGTTTTTTATCTCCTTCTTTTACTAAAAGTGTAGCCCTATCTATACATTCTAATAACTCTTTTTTATTAATTGTTACTTTTGTTTCATAATCACTGGAAAGCATCTGTTCAATATTAAAATATTCGCCTTCAATTAATCTTGAAACTACAGTTGTTTGATCAAATTCAAAAACAATATGTTTTCCTGTAAAGAATATATTTACATCTTTATCAGTATCACCTGAAATAATTTTACTTACTTCATTTAAAGTTTTACCGGGTACAACTACTTTTCTGGAAGGATAATTATTTTTTAATTCTATTTTTCTAATAGAAATTCTGTGTCCATCCAAAGAAGCTACTTTTAACATATCACCATTAATTTCAAATAATTCGCCAGTCATCATTTTATTATTATCATTATCAGCAATAGAAAAAATAGTTTGTCTTACAACTTCTTTTAAAGTAAATTGCGAAATTACAATAGAATCCAATCTTTCTATTGAAGGTAAATAAGAAAAGTCTTCTCCTGATTTTCCTATAATCGTAAATTTAGCTTTCTCACAATTAATATTTGTTTTATAAGAAGAATCAGTTTCTATTGTTACTTCATTGTCAGGTAATTTTCTTACTATATCAAAAAGAATTTTTGCATCTAATGCAATCTGTCCTTTTTCAATAATATTACCTTCTATAATTGTTTCAATTCCAAGTTCCATATCATTTGCAATTAACTTAATGCTATCACCTGTAGCATCAATTAAAATACATTCAAGTATTGACATTGTTGTTTTATTAGGAATAGCCTTAGATGCAATTTGTACACCACTTAATAAATTAGTTTTAGAACATAATAATTTCATTTTAATATTCCTTTCTTTTCTTCATAAAATATTTGGATTTTGGCCATATATATTTATTAAATATTTAGTAATATAAGTAATAATAGGTGTTCATATGTGTATAACTCTTTTATTATACTATTTTTCAATCAAAAATGAAATGATATATGCGTGGATAAATATTTTTTATAGGTGTATAACTATCTTTTATAAAGGATTAATCTTTTTTATTATAATATCAACTTTATTTTTTAGTTCTTCATTATGATCAATTTCCTCAGTTATTTTGTCGATTCCGTGGATAACTGTAGTGTGATCTTTTTTACCAAGTGATTTACCAATACTCTGAAGAGATTCACTTGTTAATTTTCTACAAAGGTACATACAAATTTGTCTTGGCATAACAAATTCAGTATTTCTTCTTTTTGAAATTAAATCTTCTGCACTGATATTAAAGTGTTCAGCAACAATATCTATAATTAATTTAGGTGTAATTTGTTTTGATTCATTAGGAGAAATAATATCTTTTAAAGCTTCTTCTACATTATCTAATGTAATTTCTACCTTATTTAATTTAGAAAAAGCAATTACCTTATTATAGGCACCTTCTAATTCTCTGATATTGGATTTAATATTAGTAGCTATGTATTTAAAAATTTCTTCATTAATATCTTTATTATAATTTTCTGCATTCTTCTTAAGAATAGCCATTCTGGTTTCATAATCAGGTGGTTGAATATCTGCAATTAAGCCCCATTCAAAACGAGAACGGAATCTTTCTTCTAAAGTTTCCATTTCTTTAGGTGGTTTATCTGAAGATAAAATAATTTGTTTACCTGAGGAATGAAGTACATTAAAGGTATGAAAAAATTCTTCCTGTGTACTTTCTTTTCCTATAATAAACTGAACATCATCAATTAAGAGAACATCTACGGTTCTATATTTTTCACGAAGTTTGTTCATTTTAGCAGCATTACCACTTCTAATAGATTCAATTACTTCATTTGTAAACTGTTCAGAAGTAACATAAAGAACTTTCATATCCGGATTTTGATCCAAAATGAAATGTCCAATAGAATGCATTAAGTGAGTTTTGCCAAGACCGGCACCACCATATAAATATAGAGGATTGTATGCGACACCTGGAGATTCAGCAACAGCAAGAGATGCAGAATGAGCAAATTTATTATTTCCGCCTACTACAAAGGTATCAAATCTATATTTAGAATTAAGATTTGCATTTTCATAATTGATGTTATAAACAGCCCCTGGTGATGTTAACATTTCATCATCAGCATCTTTTTCTAATATAAAAGAAATATCCAAGGTTTTATTCATTATTTCTGAAATGGTAACCTGAAAATAACTTTTATATTTAGAAGATATATATTTAAGAGCATGCGCCTGATCGGAGGGAATCATAATAATAACTACATCATCTTTAGTGCTATGATAAGTTAAAGGTTTTACCCATGTATTATAAGAAATGTCTGTTAATTCATATTCATTTCTCATCATATCTTTTATGGAATCCCAGTTATCTTTTAAATAATCCATTATGAATGCCCCCAAAGCTTATCTATAATTAACAAAACAAAATTGTTCTACTCTATATTAATATAAAAGAAGCAAAATTTCAAATGAATATAAGAATAAGTTTGTGTCAAGTAAACGTTGGCAAACTTCCTTACCTTTTTTCTTAAATGAT
>CAZNAP010000037.1:0-20418 GCA_964571145.1 uncultured Lachnospiraceae bacterium
ATCGAACAATTGACCTGTGCAAGAGCTGGAATAATTGTAATTGGAGCTGGTTATTATATTGACAAAAAGGGTGGCTTGGGATAAACTTAAGTTTCGAAAATAAGAGATTTACATATCCAAAAATACGCGATTTTCTGAAAGGTGGTGGTTTTTATGAAAAACAGTATAACGTCAAGCAGTTCTGATATACCCCCTCATGAACGAGGCATAAAAATCATACATAAAGGAGAACCGCCATGGAAGAACTCAAAGATTTTGATGTAATCAGAGACTTGCTGGAAACCAAGCAATACACAAGGCTTCGTCAGAGGATGGCAGAAATGAATACGGCAGATATTGCCGTGATTTTAGAAGAATTAGATGAAGAGGACTTGTTAAAAGTCTTTCGTATTTTGCCTAAAAGTATGGCTGCAGATGTCTTTTCCTATTTGGAAGTGGACAACCAACAATTTATTATCACAAGTCTATCTGAGAAAGAAGCAGCTAATATTATTAACAATCTGATGGCTGATGATGCCACAGACCTTTTGGAGGAAATGCCGGCTAATGTAGTCAAGAAATTATTGGCCAATGCAAATCCGGAAACCAGAAGAGATATCAATCATCTACTCCGCTATCCGGAGGATTCTGCCGGAAGTATTATGACGGTGGAGTACGTGGATTTAAAAGAGAATATGACGGTAGAGGATGCCATAACCAGAATCAGACAGGTGGGAGTGGACAGTGAAACAATCAATATTTGTTATGTACTGGATCCCAAACGAACACTGGTTGGAACGGTAGCCTTGCGCTATTTGTTGATTAGTTCTCCGGATGCAATTATCGGGGAGATTATGCATGAAAATGTCATTTACCTGAATACCCTGATGGATCAGGAAGAGGTTGCCAGACAGTTCCAGAAATACGATTTCACCGCCATGCCTGTAGTGGATAACGAAAGTCGTTTGGTGGGCATTATCACCGTCGATGACGTTGTGGATATCATGCAGGAAGAGACCACAGAAGATATGGAAAAGATGGCGGCTATCGTGCCATCAGACAAACCATATATGAGAACGGGTGTTTTTGAAACATGGAAGAAACGTATTCCGTGGTTGTTGTTATTAATGATTTCAGCAACTGTTACAGGCGGAATTATTATATATTATGAAGAAGCACTTGGCACCTATGTAGTACTGACAGCGTTTATTCCTATGCTGATGGACACCGGTGGAAATGCCGGAGGACAAGCAAGTGTTACGATTATCCGTGCTTTGTCATTACAGGAGATTGATTTTAAAGATATTTTTGCGATTGTCTGGAAAGAAGCCAGAGTTGCTGTATTATGTGGAATCACGTTAGCGGCAGCTAATTTTGTGAAATTAATGTTAGTTGATAAAGTGACACTCTTGATTGCTTTGGTCGTATGCTTAACCTTGGTATTGGCGGTATTTCTAGCTAAGATAGTAGGCTGCACATTGCCCATGTTGGCTAAGAAAATCGGATTTGACCCGGCAGTTATGGCAAGTCCATTTATCACTACCATAGTAGATGCGTTATCTTTGATGATTTATTTCCAAATTGCAACACATATCCTGCATATTTAGTTGCAAGCACTTTATATAATTATAGATTATTAAAATATAAAAAGAACGCGCGTTATCAAATCGAGATTTAATAACGCGCGTAACAATTTGCTGATTTTTCAGGTAAACATACTCATTTATAGATATTAATTTTTATTCATAGAAGAAGTACGCATAGCTGACCGTTTACGCATGGTCGGATCTAATATTTTCTTTCTGATACGCAGATTTTTCGGGGTAACTTCCAAAAGCTCATCTGTATCAATGAATTCCAAGGCTTGTTCCAAACTTAATATTCTGGGAGGTGACAGACGAAGTGCTTCATCCGCTCCTAAGGAACGCGTATTGGTTAATTGCTTCTTCTTGCAGACATTTACTTCCACATCTTCAGGTTTACCACATTGTCCGATAATCATTCCGGAATAAACACGTTCTCCGGCACCAATAAAGAGTACACCACGTTCTTGCGCATTGTATAAACCGTAAGTAATGGATTCGCCTGTTTCATAAGCAATCAGAGAACCTTGTTTACGATATTGAATATCACCTTTATAGGGTGCATATCCGTCATAAATCGTATTAATAATTCCGGTTCCTTTTGTATCTGTTAGGAATTCACCACGATATCCAATTAAACCACGTGCAGGAATGGAAAAAGTCAATCTGATATAATTTCCGGTAACAGGAGCCATGTTAACTAATTCGCCCTTACGTTGTCCCAGCTTCTCAATAACACTTCCTGTAAATTCTTCAGGAACATCAATGTAGGCAGTTTCGATTGGTTCGGTTTTTCTGCCTTTGGAATCCGTTTTATATAATACTTCTGCTTTGCTGACTGCAAATTCATATCCTTCACGGCGCATATTCTCAATTAATACAGATAAATGTAATTCACCACGTCCGGCTACTTTGAAGCATTCTGTAGCATCTGTTTCTTCCACTTGTAAGCTGACATCCGTATTTAATTCCCTAAATAAACGATCACGAAGATGACGGCTGGTGACAAATTTACCTTCTTGTCCGGCAAGAGGAGAGTCATTGACCATGAAATTCATGGCAATAGTGGGTTCAGATATTTTCTGGAACGGAATTGGCATCGGCTGGTCGGTAGAGCAGATTGTATCACCAATATGCAAATCAGTAATACCGGAAATAGCAACTATGGAACCGATGGTAGCTTCTTTTACATTCACCTTGCTCAAACCATCATATTCATAGAGGGCGGAAATTTTTACTTTTCTGGATTTATCAGGTTCATGGTGATTGACAATAATGGCTTCCTGATTAACCGCAATAGAGCCGTTATCAACTTTGCCGACACCGATACGTCCTACATATTCGTTATAATCAATGGTGGAAATCAAAACCTGTGTACCTGCATCGGGGTCACCTTCAGGTGCAGGAATATAATCCAAAATTGTTTCAAATAGAGGAACCATGTCTTTTCCGGGATTTTTATAATCCATGCTGGCTTGTCCGGTTTTCGCTGAAGCGAATACAAAAGGACAGTCAAGCTGCTCGTCGGAAGCCTCAAGATCCATAAAGAGTTCCAGTACTTCATCAACCACTTCTTCACATCTTGCTTCCGGTCTGTCAATTTTATTGACGCATACAATAACCGGCAACTGTAAATCCATCGCTTTCTTTAATACAAACTTGGTTTGCGGCATGGTGCCTTCGAAAGCATCTACTACCAGAACAACACCATTAACCATTTTCAGTACACGCTCTACTTCGCCACCAAAATCTGCATGGCCGGGAGTGTCAATAATATTGATTTTAGTTCCCTTATAGGTAACGGCGGTATTTTTGGATAGGATAGTGATTCCACGCTCACGTTCAATATCGTTAGAGTCCATAACACGCTCTGCGACTTCCTGATTTGCACGAAATACCCCGCTTTGCTTAAGTAATTCATCTACGAGTGTTGTTTTGCCATGATCAACATGGGCAATAATTGCAATGTTTCTAATATCATTTCTTTTTTGTTTCATTCTAAACTCCTCATTTTGCGATTATTCAAAAAACGATTCGGTCGCATTTCAAACTGTTATAGTATAGCACTTCCTTCTATATAATGTAAACAAAAATGTTCTAAACAGCCAATATACGACAAATATGCGATAAATATGCGGCAAATATGCGATAAAAGTCTGGATGAAAGTCAGCAATCGACATCTTGTCGGAATCCGCGAAAAATGATGGTTCTGTTATTAGAATCTGCTCATATAAATAGTAATACATGACAGGAAAAAATTCTTAAGCAGTAAGAAGGGAGAACAAAAATGACAGATAAGGTAATTGAAAACAACCAGGTGGTAATCATGGGTGAGATTGTGAGTCTTTTCACATTCAGCCATGAGATTTTTGGCGAGGGCTTCTATATGGTAGACGTAAAAGTGCCGCGCCTTAGCGATTCCAGCGATGTTATTCCGCTGATGGTTTCGGAACGCCTGATTGATGTGGAGGAAGATTTCCGCGGACAAAGTATTATGGTGCAAGGACAGTTCCGTTCCTACAATCGACACGAGGAACGGAAAAACAGATTGGTATTGTCTGTTTTTGCCAGAGAAATCGAATTCGTGGATGAAACTCCGGAAAGCTCTAAGACCAATCAAATTTATTTAGATGGGTATATTTGTAAGGAACCCATTTACAGAAAGACACCGCTGGGACGGGAGATTGCGGATTTGCTGATCGCGGTCAACAGGCCTTATGGCAAAAGCGATTACATACCTTGTATTTGCTGGGGAAGAAATGGCAGATTTGCCAGCACCTTTGTAGTGGGAACCAGATGTGAGGTCTGGGGACGTATTCAAAGCCGAGAGTATATGAAAAAGCTTTCAGAGGAGGATGTGGAACGGCGTGTGGCTTATGAGGTTTCAGTAAGCAAGCTAGAGCTTTTAGAAGATTAAAAAACGGCATAAATTTGATTTTTTAACGCTTTTGTGATATGATAGGCAACGTACTCTGAATTTCGTTTTTGTAGTGTGCAACCATATGAGGTGGGTAATGAAACAGGGACTAATCTACATATACAGCGGTGATGGTCATGGCAAATCACCGGCAGCGTTAGGCAAGGCAGTCATGACAGCGGCAGCTGGTAAATGTGTTGTAATTATTCAATTCCTAAAAGGCAAAGGACTTGCGGATACGAAGTTCTTAAGGCGTCTTGAGCCGGAGATTAAGTTTTTCCGGTTTGAAAAGTCGGATGTAAATTTTGACGAGCTTTCTGAGGAAAAGAAGACAGAAGAAATTATTAATATTAAGAATGGTTTGAATTTTGCCAAAAAAGTTCTAACCACAGGTGAATGTGATCTTCTGATTCTGGATGAAGTATTGGGATTGGTTGAAAACGGAATCATTTCTGCAGAGGAGCTTAAAAATCTCCTGAATACCAGAGATGAGGAAACCGATATTATTATGACTGGCATTTCACTAAATGATGAAATTTGTATGATGGCAGATGATGTATCCAAAATTGAGACATTAAAATTCAAGTGTTGGTAGCATTTTTTGCAAGATTATAAGCATGAAATCATGGTATCTGTGCATTGACAGTGTTTCTGCAAGGTGCTATGCTATATTCATAAACAGCAAAGGCGCATGACAGGTTAAGAAGTATCGCGTACCGATTTTCCAGTACATGTTAATTTGCAAAAAAAACTAAATATTTTGAGGTAGAGGTTGCGTGAGTTATGAGTAATTTTTCGGATGTGGCAGGCACAGATGAAGAAGAGTGAAAGGGACGAACGCCGAAAGAACTTGCTTTTCCTGTAATCAGGTTCTTGGGCATGCAGTGAACAACTGTATGACTGTCATCAGTAACTGATGGGGCGCTATCCGATAATAAATGAGGATTATTCGGTGCGCAAATATTGTGCACCGATTTTTTTTTGATAGTGTGCAGACCAGCACACATTGCCTCAAAGCATATCGGAACAATGAAGGAGGAGAAAATTATGGCTATTTTTACAGGCGCAGGTGTTGCAATTGTAACACCATTCAAAGCAAACGGAGAAGTGAATTACGAGAAATTTGCCGAGTTAATCGAGACTCAGATTACAGGCAGAACAGATGCAATTATTGTATGTGGCACTACAGGAGAGTCATCTACACTGTCACATGAGGAACATTTGGATGTTATTAGGTACTGCGTGAAGCAAGTCAACGGACGTATTCCTGTTGTAGCAGGAACCGGTTCAAATTGTACAGAAACAGCAATTTATCTTTCAACTGAAGCAGAAAAAGCAGGAGTAGACGGATTACTATTGGTAACTCCTTATTACAATAAGGCAACACAAAAAGGCCTTTTCCAGCATTTTAAGGCAATTGCAGATGCTGTTAAAATCCCTTGTATTCTTTATAATGTACCCAGTCGTACCGGCTGCAATATTGCACCGGAAACAATCGTTTCAATGTGTACGGAAATAACAAATATTGTAGGCGTTAAAGAAGCCAGTGGAAATATTGGTCAGGTAGTGAAGTTAATGTCTCTGGCTAATGGCAAGGTAGACTTATATTCCGGCAATGACGATCAGATTGTACCGCTGCTTTCATTAGGTGGAAAAGGCGTTATTTCGGTTCTATCCAACGTGGCTCCAAGACAGACACATGATATTTGTGCGAAATATTTTGCAGGCGACATTGCAGGCAGTTGTGCTGAACAGCTTCGCGCAATTCCCCTTGTAGATGCTCTGTTCTGTGAAGTAAATCCTATTCCGGTTAAGAAAGCATTGAACTTAATGGGAAAAGAAGTCGGTATTCTTCGCGCACCTTTAACAGAAATGGAAGATGTGAATGCTGCTAAATTAGAAAAAGCCATGAAGGAATATGGAATTCTGTAAAACAGAGATTGTGTTGTGCTAATGGGCACGTTGTGTTAGCATTAGTGTTGGAATTAGTGTTGGAATTAGTGTTGCTGGAATAGAAAGGAATAAATTAAATGACAAGTGTTATTATGCATGGATGTAACGGTAAGATGGGACAAATGATTGCTGGTCTGATAAAGGATGATGCTGATATTACCATTGTTGCCGGTATAGATGCCAGAGATGAGGGAAAAAATTCTTTTCCGGTATTCTCAAATATTATGGATTGTAATGTGGCAGCTGACGCAGTGATTGATTTTAGTGTAGCACCCGCAGTTGATCAATTATTGGATTATTGTGTAGAAAACAAAGTTCCCTGCGTACTTTGTACCACAGGACTATCGACAGAGCAATTGCAGAAGGTAGAAGAAGCATCGAAACAGGTGGCAATCCTAAAGTCAGCCAATATGTCTTTAGGGATTAATATGCTGTTAAAGCTACTGAAAGAAGCTACAGAAGTACTGGCACCTGCAGGATTTGATATTGAAATTGTTGAGAAACACCATAATCAAAAGTTGGATGCTCCCAGTGGAACAGCACTTGCTTTGGGTGACTCTATCAATGAAGTGTTGAATCAAGAGTATGAATATGTTTTTGACAGAAGTCAGAGAAGAGAAAAGCGCCCGGTGAAAGAAATCGGCTATGCAGCTGTTCGTGGCGGAACTATTGTTGGTGAACATGATGTGATTTTCGCCGGATCAGATGAGGTAGTTACTTTTTCTCATACAGCCTATTCCAAGGCAGTGTTTGCTAAAGGAGCGATTCAAGCAGCTAAATTTCTCAAGGGCAAATCAGCAGGAATGTATAATATGAGCCATGTGATTGGATAAAACGAGTTGTTAATGAATGTGATTTGATAATTAGATTAATTAGTGAACGAGAAGTAAGTAGATAGACATCAGGAAGGGTTAGGCACAGCAATTTATGAATGAACTTGAGATAATGGAACTGAAATATTTAAAGAGTCTGGCAAATCAATACCCCAATATAGCGGCAGCTTCAACGGAGATTATTAATTTGCAGGCAATCCTGAATCTACCGAAGGGGACGGAACATTTTTTGACGGATATTCATGGTGAATATGAACAATTTAACCATGTGTTAAAGAATGGTTCAGGTGCAGTTCGCCGCCAGATTGATGAAGAGTTTGGAAATACCCTTAGCAATAAAGATAAAAAGTCATTGGCTTCGTTAATTTATTATCCGCAGGAGAAGTTGGATATCGTTTCCCAAAATGAAGAAAGTATTGAAGACTGGTATAAAATCACGCTACATCGGTTGGTGCAGATTACCAAAAAAGTAGCTTCTAAGTATACTAGGTCGAAGGTTCGTAAGGCACTTCCTAAGGACTTTTCCTATATTATCGAAGAATTAATAACTGAAAGGTCTGAGATTTCCGATAAAGAAGGATATTATAACGAGATTATTCATACCATTATCAGAATCGGCAGAGCACAGGAATTCATTGTTGCATTGGCCAATTTAACACAGCGACTGGTAGTAGACCAATTGCATATTGTAGGCGATATTTTTGACAGAGGTCCGGGACCCCATATTATTATGGACACATTAATGAATTATCATTCTGTGGATATTCAGTGGGGAAATCACGATATTGTGTGGATGGGAGCCGCTTGCGGACATTTACCATGTATTGCAACGGTGCTGCGAATTGCCGCCAGATACGGAAGTCTTGATACATTGGAAGAAGGCTATGGAATTAATTTGATTCCACTGGCTACCTTTGCACTAGACACCTATCGGGATGTAAACTGCGATGCATTTGCAATTAAGTACAATACGGATTATAACACCAAGGATTTGAGTCTGGACATGAAGATTCATAAAGCAATTGCCATTATTCAGTTTAAGCTGGAAGGACAATTGATCAAGAATCATCCTGAACTGGAAATGGATGATAGGCTTTTATTAGATAAGATTAATTATGAAAAAGGTACAGTTATGGCTTACGGACAAGAATATGCCATGATTGATACGGAGTTTCCTACGGTGGATCCGGAAGACCCCTATAATCTAACTCCAGATGAAGAACAGGTAATGGAGAGAATTCGGCAGGCATTTTTGAAATGTGAAAAGTTGCAGAAACATGTTCGTTTTCTGTATTCCAATGGTGGGTTATATAAGATTCACAATTCTAATCTGCTTTATCATGGCTGTGTGCCCATGGATGAGCAGGGAAACTTTAAATCTGTTGATGTAGACGGCAAGCGATACAGTGGCAAAGAACTGTATGATGTGTTGGATCAATATGCTCGTAAGGGGTATTATTCCAAAAACGATCCGGCAGGCATGCGCAAAGCGCAGGACTATATTTGGTATATCTGGGCAGGTCCCAATTCACCTGTTTTCGGTAAGGATAAGATGACTACCTTTGAACGCTATTTTATTCTGGATAAAGAAACTCACAAGGAAACAAAGAACAGTTATTATTCCATGTTTGATAATGAGCAGGTTCTGGACAGTATACTGGAGGAGTTTGGTCTGGATACTAAAAAATCACATATTATTAACGGGCATGTGCCAGTAGAATTAAAGAAGGGCGAGTCGCCTGTCAAGTGTGATGGAAAGCTGCTGATTATTGATGGAGGTTTTTCCAAGGCATATCAAAGCAAGACAGGAATTGCCGGATATACGCTGGTAGCCAATTCTCACGGAATGCGTTTGGTTGCACATGAACCTTTTGAATCCACCGAATCAGCAATTATTCACGAGTCTGATATTTTCTCAGATTCCATGGTGGTTGAAACAGCACCAGTCAGAATTCGCGTGTCAGACACCGATATTGGTACCGAACTTAAAGAACGTATCAAGCAGTTGGAACTTTTATTACAGGCATATCGAGACGGAACAATTATCGAGAAGCAACGACAGTAAGTCAAAGGCATAAGGCATAATCTATTTGACCATACAAACTATTTAGTCATACAAGCTATTTGGTTGTCTGAATATCATTTATTCAATTATTAAGTAAAGGCGAGAATCCAAACACGAATTCTCGCCTTCTAATCCCACAATTCCACGATTTCACGATTTCATAATCCCACGATTCCATAATCCCACGATTTCACAATCCCACAACACAAGCTAATTTCACAATGTAGGAAATTCCTTAGCGCGGGCAATTTCATCGTTTTAATAGGTTTATAGCCTGCTTGTTCACTTCTTTTTATTTGTTTTTGAATTTTACGTATGGAATAGCAAGAGTTAGGCAATTCATCCGTAAATATCATCTTGTTCAAATCTCTAAAAAGTCTTTTGTTCCAAATTACCTATAGAATTGGGGAATCATAAAATGTATCCGTAATTTTTGTCAATTCAAGTTTTTAGCAAACCTAGCTATTATGCAAAAATACGTATGAAATCAATACTATTCATTATTCATCCGTAAGTATCCCAGAATCAAGTTTAGTAGAAAGTTTTGCTTTAAAAATAATACGTATGAGAAGTAAGAAATATTAAAATGTAGCCGTAAATCTCACAATCAGCCAATAGCTAAAAAATAGCTAAATGAAAGGAATCTATGGACGAAATCGGACAACTTCTTCAACAACGAGAAAAATTACTTAAGAAAGCAGTAAATTATGCAAAACACATTATTAATAAGGCACCTGATGGAATCTTACGCGTTTCATATAGCCATCATTCGGAACAATACTATTTTCGAACAAGTATCAAGGACACTTATGGAAAGTATATCAGAAAGAAAGAGAAAAAGTTATTACATGATTTAGCGCAAAAGGATTATGCAATAAAGCTCTTGGCTTCTTCGCAGATACAACTATCCATTTTGCAAGATTTTACTGCAAAGTATGAAGATAATGCAATTTTTAGTATATATGAAGAGTTACCTGAGGCACGACAAAAGCTTGTTAAGCCCTATATGCTGCCTGAAAAAGAATTTGTACTACTTTGGGAGCAACCCCCAAAACCAATTATCGAGGATGCCAGAGCAGGAAGTTATTTTAACAAATCCATGGTTGCAAATTTAGAAGATGGAATTTATACAGAAAAAGGGGAGGCAGTCCGATCCAAATCTGAGAAGATTTTGGCGGATAGATTTACGACAATGAAAATCCCTTATCATTATGAAAAGCCACTTTATCTAAATGGATATGGTTATATACATCCTGATTTTACAGTATTAAACAGGAGGACACGCAAAGAATATTACTGGGAACATATGGGATTAATGGACAATGAGGAATATTGCGAAAAAGCCATTAAAAAAATTGAATCAATGGAAAAGAATAATTTATTTTCAGGGGAGAGCGTGATACTGACATATGAAACTAAAAATCATCCATTAAATATAAAAGTAGTGAATGAGTTAATTCAGAAATATCTTTTATAGAAAGAAAGTACATTCAAAATGGAACGCAGTGCGTTCCATTTTGTTGGTATACCCTTAGGCGTATAGTTTTACTGCTACCTATTTGATTTTGCATTTGAATTTGTTGAAGAAGTACCGGAAGAGTTTGTGGCTGAATTTGTGCCACCACCTACGACATCATCAGTGATATCAGATACACCATCAGCTATGTCGCCAACAACATCGCCTACTGCATTTCCGGCATCTTCTAAGATAGAATCATCTGCTGTGTTGGTGCCTGTACCTGTTCCACCATCAGTAGAGCCGGTTCCTGTACCTGTGCCACTACCAGCACCGTCAGTGCCTGTACCAGTGCCAGTTCCAGTGCCGCCGTCAGTGCCAGTTCCAGTGCCGCCGCCAGTACCACCATCGGTTGTGGAACTGTTACCGGATCCTGCCATGTCACTTGAACTATTGTTTTTGTCAGTGCCACAGGCTGTAAGCATGCAGAGCATGGTCAGGACGAGAGATACCGCAATCAATTTTCTCATA
The DNA here is from genome assembly GCA_964571145.1 of uncultured Lachnospiraceae bacterium. GTDB lineage: Bacteria > Bacillota > Clostridia > Lachnospirales > Lachnospiraceae > Suilimivivens. Next base: position 11,319 of record CAZNAP010000037.1, read on the forward strand.
TTTCTCATAATTTTTGCCTCCTTTATATAAGAACCGTATAATAGCAGTTCTGTTGCTATTATGCGCAATCAAAGTAAAAATATACTGAAAATATTTCAAATATTCTTAAATAACAATTGGTTCTATGCTATAATGAGCCGTAGTTATTGTACATTTAGCATGGAGTGATTATAAGAAATGCAATATAAATTTGTGAAGTGCTAATTAATAGTAGGAGAGGAATTCGTCATATGAAATTCAGACCATGTATTGATATTCATAATGGACAGGTGAAGCAAATCGTAGGAGGAAGCTTGGTTGATCAAGCGAATCAGGCGGATGAAAATTTTGTAGCTGATCAAGATGCTGCTTTTTTTGCAAATTTATATAAAAACAAAAATTTGAGCGGAGGTCATATTATTCTGCTTAATCCGGCAACAAGTGAATATTATGAACGTACCAAACAACAGGCATTGGAAGCTTTAAAGAAATTTCCGGGGGGACTGCAGGTTGGAGGCGGAATTACACCGGATAATGCAGAACTGTTTTTGAAGGCCGGTGCATCACATGTAATCGTAACCTCCTATGTATTTCAGAATGGACAACTTCATATGGATAAATTGCGAGAGCTTGTGCATATAATAGGAAAAGAACAACTGGTGCTTGATTTAAGCTGTCGAAAAAAAGAGCAGGATTATTACATTGTAACCGATAGATGGCAAAAATATACGGATGTTAAATTAAATCGCAGTACAGTAGATGAGTTAGCTGATTTTTGTGATGAATTTTTGATTCATGCAGTTGATGTAGAGGGAAAAGCAGAAGGAATTGAAGAGGATTTGGTTGCTATGCTTGGAAATCATGCTAAACTACCGATTACCTACGCAGGTGGCGTACATAATTTTGATGATTTAAAAAAGCTGCAACAATTAGGTAAGAATCAAATAGATGTGACTATAGGAAGTGCACTGGATTTATTTGGAGGTTCAATGAAGTTGGATGAGATAGTGGATTATTTAGCCACCGAGTGACTAAGTACTAAGTGATTAAGTACTAAGTGATTAAGTATGGGTGATTAAGTAATAAGTGACTATAAAAAAATAACCTATCTCACGAAGAGATAGGTTAATTCCTTAATCTGATAAAACAATATTGCAAATTCCAAATAAACTCTAACATTTATATTGAGAAAAGGCACATCGTGTTACGGATTAATAATTAGAACTTTGTTACGTTTACAGCCTGAGGACCTTTTTCGCCATTAACTACATCGAATTCAACTGATGCGCCTTCTTCAAGAGACTTGAAGCCGTCCATGTTAAGTCCTGAGTAGTGTACGAATACGTCGTTGCCTGATTCATCAGAGATGAAACCGTAACCTTTTTGGTTGTTAAACCATTTAACTGTACCTTTCATTTTGATACCTCCAAAAAATAAATAAATAATAGTTGTATTACAGAAGTCTGTAACACAATCAGAATATCACAGCTGTTTCGAAATGTAAAGATAATTATATTTATTTTCAAAATATTTCGTATTATATTGTAAAATAGGTAAACTTACAGGTATAATACGGCTAAGCACTGAATGAAATATAATGAAATGTGACTGAGAATAGTAAGTGTAGCCAGCGTGACTAATGTGATTGGGTATAGTAAATGTAACCAATGTAACAGAATGAAGTATAGAAAGGGCGGAATAGTATGGGGATGAAGAGTGGCACAGGAACAAAAAAGCTAAAAGGTATTTTGAATGAAATTTTTATTGATGGATTAAGTGGTATGGCTTCAGGATTGTTTGCAACATTAATCATTGGTACAATTATCCAACAGATTGGAAATTTAATACCGGGTTCAATCGGCAACTTTATTTTTATGATGGGTAAAATGGCAGCGGCTGTTACCGGAGCAGGTATTGGATGTGGAGCGGCACTGAGGCTGAAATCCAGCCCACTGGTTGTTTTGTCTGCGGCGACAACTGGTATGGTGGGTGCTTTTGCAGCTAAGATTATTGCAGGAACGGTTTTGACGGAAGGTGTTGTACAACTGGCAGGACCGGGTGAACCGCTAGGCGCATTTATTGCTGCCATGGTGGGGATTTATGTGGGACGACTGGTTTCCGGTAAGACAAAGGTTGATATTTTAGTAACCCCCTTTGCCTGTATTGTATCAGGTTCAGCGGTTGGATTAATTTTAGGACCACCAATTTCAGCATTTATGACATGGTTGGGCAGTATCATTAACTGGGGAACTGTTCAAGCTCCGTTTCTCATGGGAATTGTAGTTTCTGTACTAATGGGTATTATCTTGACGTTACCAATCAGTTCGGCAGCACTTGGTATTATTCTGGGTCTTGACGGTATTGCTGCTGGAGCAGCAACAATTGGATGTTGTGCCAACATGATTGGATTCGCAGTAGCTTCTTTCCGTGAAAATAAAGTAAACGGCCTATTGGCGCAAGGTCTTGGAACCAGCATGCTACAGATTGGAAATATTGTTAAGAAGCCGATTATCTGGCTTCCAGCAATAATAACGAGTGCTATTTTAGGACCGGTATCGACTATATTGTTACAGATGACCAATAATGCAACCGGCTCAGGTATGGGAACCGCAGGATTGGTGGGGCAAATTAATACATACCAGACTATGGTAGGAGAAGGCGTGGCACCTATGGTGGTGTTAGGCATGATTCTAATGATGCATTTTATCCTTCCGGCGATTTTATCACTTGCCACTTCTGAAGTGATGCGTAAAAAAGCGTGGATTAAAGACGGAGATATGAAACTCACGATGTAATAGCAAATAGTTGTGAAAAAATAGCACCTGTGTTAAAATGTAGTCAATTAACCGGAGGTGAAAAGTAACTATGGAAGAAAAATCCAAGCGAAAAGCCAAGTTTGCACTTCTTTTGGTAAGAGAAAAGGAAGACGGTACGATCAAGCAACATACAATCGGATCGACCATTGTAGAGGCGGCATTTTTCCTACTTTTTATTATTTCAGTGGTAGTAATTTGTGTGAACGTTTATCAATCGATTACCATTAAGAATGCAAGAAAAGAAATTATCAATCAAATAGTAACCATTAATGATTTAACTGATGAAAATGAAGCATTGACTGTAGAAAATGCGACATTGACCAGTAAAATTACAGTTTTAAGCGAAACAGTCAGTAAAAAGGCAGCTACAGAGGATGCAATTTCTCAGGAAATGGTAGAGAGTGCTTTACCAAAAGGATTTCCACTAAGTGGATCTGCCACTATGGAAGAAGCTTCAGAAGGTGATCCAATGCTGTTATTCCAAGCTTCTTCAGGAATCAATGTAATTTCATCGGGAGCAGGAATTGTAATCAGTGTGGATGCAGATGAAGTTTATGGTACCAAAATAGTAATCGATCATCAAAATGGATATCAATCCATTTACAGAAATAACGGAACACCCCTCGTTAAGACGGGAGAAGAGTTAGGAAAAGGCTATATTCTATTTGCAATTGGTGAGGAAAATGCGGAACTCGGATATCAGATTATGCAGGATGAGAAATATATAGATCCAATGATTATGATTGATATTAACGGATAATCCAATGGATTATCCGTTTTCCTTATTATTTTCTACTAAACGGTCAAAAACAAGCTCATAGCCGTCATTGCCATAATTTAGGGAACGATTTACGCGGCTGATGGTAGCAGTGGAAGCACCTGTTTTTTCTGCAATTTCCAAATAAGTCTTGTGGTCTTTTAACATAGAAGCCACTTCATATCGCTGTGATAGCGATAATAACTCATTAACAGTACATAAATCTTCAAAGAAGCTGTAACACTCTTCTTTACTTTTTAGACATAAAACAGCTTCAAATAAGTGGTCTACAGCAGCTGTTTGAATTTTCTTATTCATGCGTTCTCTGCCTCCCTAATTAATTATATATAATCACATATTCACACAGTAGAATTTTACCATATTAAAGTCTTAAAGTAAAGTATCAGTATATCGTTAATGGGGGATTACTGTATAGCGTCAATGTTGGATTACAGGTTGTCAATGCTGGATAGGCACAGACTGGCTCAAAGACTGGCATAGAAAGACTTGTCATGTGGTTTTTTATACTATATAATGTGAATAGAAGCAAAGTGGTTTTGAACGGGGCGGGAGAAAATGACGATAGACAGAGATGATTTATTAAATAGTATTATTGAGAGTTTTGGTAGAATACAGCATATTCATTTAGAGGATATTCCAAATATAGATTTATATATGGATCAGGTTACGACCTTTATGGAACGGAAACTGAAAAGTACTACCAGAAATCCTGGTGAAGATAAAATATTAACAAAAACAATGATTAATAATTATGCAAAGAATAATTTGCTACCTCCACCGGTTAAGAAAAAATATAGTAAAGAGCATATTCTTGTGCTGATTTTCATTTATTATTACAAAGGAATTTTGTCTATTAATGATATTCAGTCATTATTGAATCCTATAACGGAACGATATTTTCATACGAAAGGGCAACCGGATTTAAGCACAATTTATGAAACGGTTTTCAGTATGGAAAAAGATGAAGTGGATAATTTAAAAGAAGATATTATCAAGAAATTTGACACGGCACAGAATACATTTCAAGATGCCGAAGAAGAGGATAAGGAAGTATTACAACTGTTTTCTTTGATTTGTATGTTGAGTTTTGATGTGTATGTGAAAAAACTCCTAATTGAGAAGATGGTGGACAGCTTTGAAACCGCCACAGCGAAAGAAGAAAAGGAATCAAAGGCAGATGGAAAAGAGCGGGCTACTAAAGAACCTAAAAAGTAATGGATTTGCAATTGATGAAGGATTACACTATTGTGGAAATTCTGAGACGATTTACAGCGAGGTGCTATTAAGTGCCTGCGAGGAAGGCAAAGAGAAGATTCCACTTTTAGCGAAATGTATAGAACTGAAAGATATCAAGCGTTATCAAATAGAAGTACATGGAATCAAGAATGTGGCAATGACCATTGGTGCCACTCAATTATGTAAAAGTGCTGCATCGCAAAATGACCTTGCTAAAGCAGGTGATTGGGAAGGTATTTGTAACAATCAAGAAAAACTGTTGCAGATTTATGAGCAAACAATTAAGAGCATCCAACAATCCTTAAGTACGAGTGACTAGGGAGAGCTGGATGCTCTTTTCCAATTAAAGCGTTTATTAAATTTTTTTATTTAAGTTGTGCAAAGTAAGCGGCCATAAATACAGCTACGGAATTCCAATAAATTGTAATTTCGTTGGTTGAATAACTGTCTACATGGTCGATATAGCATTTCATAGGAGCAGAACCTGCCGGAATATTGGCTTTAGCAGCATCGTCAAAAATAACTTTAAATGGTCCACCACTCACCCAGCCGGGCATGGGAAGTTCAATACCATCCATTGCAGTAGGGCGGTTGTGAGGATTTTTATATGCATGCTCGCCGTGTCCTGTGACATAGCTGACATCTAAAGCATTGCGTCCTAACAGATAATGTAGTTGTTCCAGTGCGGCTGTTTGATAGGTAGATGCTTTTTCACCTTCTGATATCAGGGCGGCTAAAATCAGCAGAATGGAACGATTACATACCACCATATTGCTGCCCCATACGAAATCATCCGGAGCCATAGCTAAATCATAACCGGATTCTTGCTGTAATTTTACTAACCGATCAGCTTCCTTTAAAACAATTTGTTTGTATTCGTCTTCTAAAGAACCTGCGCAGTGTGCCGAGTCCATTAAAAGCGTGAGAGAAGCAAATCCGGAAACATCTGCCCAACCAAAGTCTACTTTTCCGACTGAAGAAGAACTATAAGAAATGAAACGCTGATAATACTGCTCTGTATTACTTTTATCTGTGCGCAGCAGTTCGGCACAGGCCCACAGCCTTTCATCTAAATCGCAGTCATCACCATATTCACCGGTATTACAGCCCTCCGGATTATGAAACTCTACATTTGGGTTGTTTTCCAACCAGTCCCAGGCTTTCTTGGCAGCATCAAGTGCTTTAGCGGAAAAGGCAGGATTAACAGGCGCATAAACACGAGAAGCCAATGCCATAACAGCAGCAAAATCACCGGTAGATACGGAGGAAATAGGATAAATCAGGAATTGTAAATGGTCATCTTCCGGCATGAGGAAGTCTGCATGACAAAAAGAAGTTAATTTATGGTAGACACCACCGTTTGGTGCCTGCATTTTCAATAACCATTCCAATTCAACTAGACATTCATTCAGAATATCAGGGACGCCATTTCCGGTTTCTGGTATATTCAACTGTTCGGTTAACTGATTGGGGAACAGTTCATAAGCATAAAGAAGATGTCCAAGTGCTACAGCACCTGCAGAAGCATAGCGACCGAAATCACCGGCATCGTGCCAACCACCTGTCATATCAAAGGTAGCAGGTGAAGGTGTTTTTTGAAGATAATCTTCTAAAAAAATCGCGGGTGCAGTATGACATGCGTTATGTGTATACACGCCGGCATGTTCTGACTTCAGTTCGCAACCGCAACGTTGAAAATAAAAAGCCTTGATTAAATCAGTTTTTAGATTCTGGTAAACCGCAGTATCTATAGAGAATGAACAGGACTTTTCACCATTGCCGGCTAAGATATAGTAAGTGCCGGGAACATTTAGTTCAGTAAAATCAATTTCATATACCTGTTCGCCGGAACAGTCATCAAACTTGGCATCTCCGGTAATGCCGTCTAATAAACAAGACTGGTCAGATACCCGAATAACCTGATAATTGCAGGGAAAAGTAGATACTGCAACTTTTGGAGAATGAGGCAGATAACCCACCTGATTTACAAAAATACCCATAATAATACCTCCGTCTACATTGAATTATGATTAATTGTAGCATAAAATTAATAAAAAGAATTGTAAATTTTGAAGTAAAAATAGAAGTATGCTCGTTATAGTGAATGTAAGGCAAAACGGAAAGCGAGGTGGAGAGAATAAGTACCGATAGTAAAGAGTCAATTTGTTCGGAAAGTAGGCTTGCCGAATTGATTGATACATATGATAAGCTTGTTTTTTCCATTTGTTATAAGCTGACCGGTGATTATTTTACGGCTGAAGACCTTTCACAGGAAACTTTTTTATCGGCTTTTCAAAAATACAACACCTTCGACGGCGCCAATGAGAAGGCATGGATTTGCAGAATCGCCACAAACAAAAGTATTGATTTCCTAAGAAACGCAAGCCGCAGAAGCATTCCTACAGAAGATACTTTTTTTGAGCAGGAGACAGAAAAGAGCAGTTCACCGGAAGAAATCTGTATAGAAGAGGAAATAAAAGAACAGCTTTTGATGAAATGCAGCAGTCTGAAACCACCTTATGATGAAATAGCGAAGGCCTATTACGTGGAAGAGCAAAGTGCGCAGGAAATAGCGATTCAAAGAGGTCAAAATCTGAAAACAATTCAAACCCAGATATATCGGGCAAAAGGAATGCTTCAGAAGATGTATGGAAAGGAGGAACCGGCATGAACAGATACCCAACAGACGAAGAATTAGAACAATTAATACAGAATTTAGAACAACAGGAGTTATATGCACCTGCTCATTTGAAAGATGAGATACTAACACGGGCATTTCCAAAACAAACCGTAGAGGTGTTGCCAAAGTCTAAAAGTAGCGATGTTGTGCCGATTTCCAAAGGGAAAGTGGTTTCTCTATTTTCGTATCGTCTTAAAATTGTAGTAGGAATGGCAGCTGCCATTATCATGCTGGCAATTATCCCGATTCAAAGCGGCGGAAATCGTCAGGGCAGGGATAATATGAATATGCGTCTCAGCGACCTAACGGCTCAACAGGAAACAAAAGCAGAAGAAGAAAAAATTGATGTAAAAAATGTATTAAATAAGAGTACCAGAGAAATGAACCAAAAAATGAATATATTAACTGATCATCTCAGTAATTTATTAAATGTGAGTTTAGGAGGATATGAAAATGAGAACTAAGAAAAAAAACAGATTTTTAACATTTTGTTTTTCAATGTTACCGGGTGCAGGCGAAATGTATATGGGATTTATGAAAACGGGCGTCAGCTTGATGCTGCTATTCTTTTTGGTGGTTATGTTTTCAGTATGGATTAATCAGGGGATAATTTCAGCCCTTGCTATTGTAGTATGGTTCTATGGATTTTTCCATGCAAATCATTTGGCAGGTCTTGGGGATGAAGATTTTGTACAGGTTAAGGATGAATTCCTTTTAGGACTGGATGGATTAGTGGGAACCAAAGATTTCGTGAGAAAATACAATAAAGTAGTAGCTTGTGGGCTTATATTTGCAGGTATTTGTCTGCTGTGGAATACATTGACAGATGTAATGGATTATATACTTCCCAATACTTATAACTTTATTATTAATATGATGTGGAGAATTGGCGACTTCGTGCCCAGTGTTGTGATTGGAATTGCAATTGTGGTATTTGGCATTAAGCTGCTTGGTGGAAAGAAAGCTGATGTAGCAGATAAGCAGGAGGAGCAGGATGGAAAAGCAGACAATTAGAATTCGTAGGGTAGGCTCTTTCACCTTTGGAATCGTGATGATTGCTGTGGGCATTTTGTTTTTGCTGAATCTGTTCTTTCGCGAACTAAACTGTATTATGATTCTGCGGTTTTGGCCGATTATTTTGATTCTATTGGGAATTGAAGTTTTACTGGGGTGCAGAGCAAAAACCTGGGAAGTAGTAGATCCAGCGGGAAGAGTGATTGAGCAGAGCAAAATAGTATATGATGTACCTGCAATTATTTTGACAATGGTCTTGATAGGTTTTGCCTTTTGCATGGCAGTCCTGAACTGGATGTGTGTGAATGGACCAATGCACTTAACGTTTTAAGTACTTAAGCATTTTTATTAATCAATTCAATTATACTAAGAAAGCTGCCCTTTAAGGGGCAGCTTTCTTGTTCATACGAAAAAGGCAGATAACCGAAGTTACCTGCCCGCATAAGTGAATGAAATAGGTGGGTGACAATCCACATCTCCTAGCATGGTGGGCGACGGCCGCCTGTTCCGTCCTCAGATTTCATTCATTAAAGTTTATGCTTTTTGTAACTTCATTATACCTTATTTACTTTTTATGTCAAGAGGTATCAGAGTACC
>CAZNAP010000038.1:0-5744 GCA_964571145.1 uncultured Lachnospiraceae bacterium
TTATTTTTGATAAAGATTGCTAACAAATGGAAAAGAAGTTACAATAGGAGGAAAGATTAATGGGTTAATACAACTAAATTAGTATTAACAAAATGGAGGAAATTATTATGAGTAAAAAAGGTATTATAGCAATTGTAGCAGTAGTTATGATTATTATTTTAATAGCAGTTCCGGTATCAAGTTATAATTCGCTGGTATCCCTACAGATGTCAGTAGAGGAACAGGGAGCCAACATTGACGCTCAGTTACAGCGTAGAGTGGATTTGATCCCGAACTTAGTAGAGACAGTCAAAGGCTTTACAGCACATGAGACTGAAGTTTTCGATGCCGTTACAACAGCGAGAGAAAATATGATGGCAGCAAGTAATATGACAGAGAAATCGGCAGCGAATGAAGAGATGACAGGCGCATTGAATAAATTGATTGCAATTGCAGAGGCATATCCGGAATTAAAATCAGATACAGTTTATGTTGGACTGATGGATGAACTGGCAGGTACTGAAAATCGTATTTCCTATGCACGTACTGAATATAATGCAACTGTGACTTCTTATAATACAGCTATCAGAAAATTCCCGGGTAATATATTTGCAGGTATATTTGGATTTGAAAAAGCTGACTTCTTTGAAGCAACTGAAGCTGCACTTGAGGTGCCGGAGGTGAGCTTTGAGTAGTAAAAAATCAAATAATAAGAAGAAGGAAAAGATGAGCTATTTAAAAAAATGCCTTATTGGGTTTTTGATAACAAGTGTATTGGGAACTGGGCTTACAACAGTCATGCTGAGTGAAACAATAACCATGCAATATCCGGAGCCAACCAGTAGTTTTTATATTGATGATTACAGTAGTGTTTTTACCCAGGATACAGAAGACTACATTATGGATCAGGCTTTGGCACTGAATGAAGCAACGAAGGCACAGATTGTTGTTGTGTCGGTACCAAGTACGCAGGATGACAGCTTGGAAACCTATAGTTATAAACTTGCAAATGAATGGGGTATTGGAGATAAAGAACTGGATAATGGCGTGTTGATTTTATTTACAACAACAGAGCCACATGTCAGATTGGAAATTGGAAAAGGCCTAGAAGGTTGTCTGCCAGATGCGAAAAGCGGACGAATTTTAGATGATTGGGCGGTAGATGCCAAAGATAATGGCAGATGGAATGAAGCAGCTATTAATACATTTGTAGCAGTTGCAAAGGAGATATATGCAGAATACGGTCTTGAGGCACCGACTTCTCTGACTACAGTAGATGCCACAGGAGAAGAAGTTGCAGGAGCAACTACTGCGGACGCCGTATTACCTGAAATGATTGTGGAGAAAAATACGGAGCCGCTTTGGGCACAGATACTAACGGCCTTTGTTGTATTTTGGTTAGTTTGTTTTGTTCCTTATGTGATTATTTGTTTTATGATTTACTTCATAAATAAGAGTCCGGGAAGCTCTGGTTCTTCAGGCGGTTGGTATCATTCCGGTGGCGGCGGTTACTCTGGCGGTGGTTACTCCGGCGGTGGCGGTAGTTTTGGCGGCGGCGGAGCCAGCCGATAGAAAAACCCGCGTACCCCTAAAAGTATATCTCTCAGATTCACCATATTCGGAGCAGATATTTAGATAGGCACCAATTGACGAAGAAAATGAAATAGATAGTCTTAAATATGACAAACAGATGTCATATTATAAATGATACAATCATCTTACCAGATAAGAACCGAGTGCCTAGGCACTGTATGACTGGAATACGGTTATGAGGAAAGAGAGGTATCGTTAGTGGATTATATTCAACTTACAGAAGAAAATTTAGAAAAAGAGCATATTTGCTGTGCCATGTCAGGCAATAAGGATCCACAGGTCATTGCCAAGAAAGAATGGATAAAAGACAGATTAAAGGAAGGTTTGGTCTTTTTAAAGGCAGATTTAAGAGGAAAATGTTTTATTGAGTATATTCCTGCTGAATATGCATGGGTTCCCATAGAAGCTGAGGGCTACATGCATATCAACTGTTTTTGGGTTTCAGGTTCCTGCAAGGGTCATGGTTATTCCAACGACTTGATTGCACAATGTATAGAGAACGCTAAAGCCAAGGGAAAAGTTGGACTTACAGTCATTTCGTCCAAAACGAAAAAACCATATTTATCGGATCCTAAATATTTAGAATATAAGGGCTTTAAGGCAATTGACGCCGCTCCACCTTTTTTTGAATTGATGTATTTACCTTTTTCAGAGCAAGCAGTCAAACCAAAATTCAAAGAATGTGCGAAACAAGTCAGGGATAATCAGAAAGGCTTCACCGCATATTATACAAACGGGTGCCCCTTCACTGCCAAGTATGTACCTCTACTAGAGACATGTGCAGTCAGTCAAAAGGCAGCATTTAGTGCTATTAGAATCGATAGCAGAGAACAAGCGCAGAATGTACCATTTGCATGGACGAACTTCGCGCTGTTTTATGACGGAGAATATGTGACAAATGAAATTCCGTCCGAGAAAAAGTTCCTTGAATTCATTCAACAGAAACGGGGTTGATGACTATGGCATTTGATTATAAGAAGGAATACAAAGAGTTCTATTTACCCCCAAGAAAGCCCAGTATCTTGACAGTTCCAACAATGAATTATATTGCAGTTCGTGGACAGGGAAACCCCAATGACGATACCGGCGAGTATAAGGAGAGTATTGGTTTGCTTTATGCAATCGCATTTACAATTAAGATGAGTTATAAAGGAAGCCATAAGATAGACGGATATTTTCAGTATGTAGTACCGCCACTGGAAGGCTTTTGGTGGCAAAAAGGGATTGCAGGAATTGATTATACGAGTAAAGAAGATTTTATTTTCATCTCTATTATACGACTTCCTGATTTCGTGACCAAAGAAGATTTTGATTGGGCAGTCGAAGAGGCAACCAAAAAGAAGAAAATTGACTTTTCCAAGGTTGAATTTTTGACATATGATGAGGGAGAATGCGTACAATGTATGCATATTGGAGCGTTTGATGATGAACCGCAGACCGTTGCTGCTATGCATGAATACGCGAAACAAAATGGTTATGAGTTAGATATAACGGATACGCGTTATCATCATGAAATTTATTTATCGGATCCCAGACGGTGTGCAATAGAGAAATGCAAGACAGTAGTTCGTCATCCAATTAGGAAAAGCTGATAAAGAGAATTGCGACAATTATTTTAGCCAATTAAACAAAAATTGAACAATAAGTCAAGAAAAGTCAGAAATATCTGATTTAACTTGACTTATTTTTATGGTATTATTAGGTATAAGTACCAAGTGACTGTTGTGATGCACTAGGGGGAATACCTATGATGAGAACGATTATCGTTGCAGACGATAATGAACTGGATCGAAGATTGTTACATGACCAGCTTAAAGATGAATATGAAATACTAGAAGCCACAAACGGAGTTGATTTGCTGTCAATTCTGGAGAAGGAGTGGCATCGGATTTCTGTTATCTTGTTGGATGTAACAATGCCAGTTTTGAATGGATTTGAAGCATTGGATAAAATAAGGGCGGTTTCTGAGTATATGAGTATTCCTGTTGTAATCATTACAGGCGATACGGATATGGCTACTAAGAAAAAAGCCGTTATGAGTGGTGCAAATGGTTACCTTTCTAAGCCCTATGATCCTTATTTACTAAAGATACATCTGCGTAATATCATTTCTTTTCGAGAAAATGCCGCATGAGTGAATACATTAAGTAAAGATAAACTAACCGGGATGATGAGCCATGAATTGTTCTTTGGTGAATGCGATAAAATGATTCAAAGTCACGAACCGGGTTATTATGTCATGTCCTGTATAGATATCGACCACTTCAAGGTAATTAACGACCAGTATGGGATGAGCGTGGGGGATGAAGTTCTAAAGCATGTGGCTGAATGTGTCAGTGTCTGTTGCGGAGACATGGGGGGACTGGCATGTCGTTTTTCAGCTGATAAATTTGCGGTTTTATATCCAGCAGTTTTGGCGAATCAAAAAATTATTAAAGATAATCATCAAGCAGCGACAACGCCAAGCTGTATTAAGCATCAAATTAGAATCAGAATTGGAAGATATTTGATTCGAGACCTTTCGATTCCGGCAAATATTACATTTGAACGTGCTACCGTTGCAGAAGAGTCAATTAAGGGAAGATATGATATTTATATAGCGGAGTATAACGATTCCATGCGAAATCAAATCTTGCATGATCAGCGAATCGTAAATGACATGGTTGATGCTTAACAAAAAGGCCAGTTTATTCCGTTCTTGCAGCCACAGTATAACCATGCAACAGGCGCATTGATTGGTGCTGAGGCGTTAGTTCGATGGAAAAAAGACAATCATTTTATTTCACCGGGAGAATTTATTCCTCTGTTCGAGAAAAATGGGTTTGTTTATGATGTAGATAAAGCTATTTGTGAACAAGTTTGTATATTACTGAGAAAATGGTTGGATGAAGGGCGTGAGCCACTTCCGGTTTCCATTAACATTTCAAGATTTGATTTGTATAAAGAAGATGTATTTGAAGTAATTTGTGGCATGGTGGAGAAATATCAACTTCCGTCAGATTTACTGCGTCTTGAAGTTACAGAATCAGCGTTTGCTGATGCACCGCAACAAATTATTGAAATGGTAAATCGCTTTATTAAGCATGGCTTTACCGTAGAAATCGATGATTTTGGCAGTGGATATTCATCTCTTAATACACTAAAGGATGTTCAGGCCTCCATATTGAAATTAGATATGAAATTTTTTGCTGATACGGAAAATACAGAACGAAGCGGAAATATTATTGAATCAGTAGTTCGTATGGCGAAATGGCTGGGAATGGCTGTTATTGCAGAAGGAGTGGAGAAGCCGGAACAAGCAGACTATTTGAAATCCATAGGCTGCTACTATATTCAGGGATTTTTGTATGCCAAACCAATGCCGGTTGAAGAATATGAAGTGCTTTTAGCGGACAAAAAGAAGGAAAGAAAACTTACACGGCTGAAAACAATTAGAACCCTTGATAAGAGTCAATTTTGGAATCCGGAGTCAATGGAAACCTTGATTTTCAACAGTTATATTGGCGGAGCCTGTATACTGGAGCAACATGAAGGAAAGTTGGAGCTGCTGCGAATCAATGATCGGTATTTAAATGAAATCGGAAATTTAGTTTCAGGTGAAAGCAATTTTGTTAATCTCAACCCAACCAATTATTTAGATGCTGATAACCTTGTATTGCTTAATAAAACCATAGCAGAAGCTTTGGAAACAGAAACCGAAACATTTTGTGAGCTAGAGATAGAGAATTTATTGCATACAACAGAATATATTCAATATCATGTTCGCTTAATTGCCAGCTCACAGGAACGAAATTTATTTTACTGTATCGTGTTAAAGTTGACAGAACAACGCAATGATGAACGTGAATTACGGGACAATGAAAAGAAAACGGCTGACAAACTTCGAACAGTATTAAACAGTATCGAAAATGCAATCACAGCAACAGTAATCAATGGCGATCAAACACAATTAATACTGGCGAATGATAAATTTTATGAATTTCATGGTCTTTGCAGAGATGAATCTAAGCAGAGAACCTTAAGTGAATTAATTGAACTTGTTTATCCGGAAGACCGAAAAATGGTACTGGATAAGATTCGGGAATCCGAAAGAGGTGGCATACGCACAGAGGTAGAATATCGTATTAAGCGCGAAGACAACAGAATACTCTGGTTTAAGGCAATTATTTCAA
>CAZNAP010000038.1:5844-20069 GCA_964571145.1 uncultured Lachnospiraceae bacterium
TATCGTATTAAGCGCGAAGACAACAGAATACTCTGGTTTAAGGCAATTATTTCAATCGCTCATATAATAGGAGTTGATAAGCCTGTTCAAGTATGTGTCTATACAGACATTACTAAGAATAAAGAAACAGAAGAGGAATTACGCGTTTTAGAAGAAGAATATCGATTGACGGCGCAACATAGCGGTCGTACTATTGGACGCTACCTGATTGATAAAAGAACATTAATGATTACCTCTGCAGCGACACAACGTTTGGAGTTACCGGAATGCATTGAGGATGTACCTTATGGACGGGTAAGAATGGGTTTAGTTACTCCAGATACGGTTGATGCTTATATAGAGTTTTATGAAGATATTATTAGTGGCAAACCGGAAGGAACTGTCATGTTCCAAAAACAGGCACAGCAAGGGTGGCGATGGATTAGTGCTCATTCAACAACTATTTTTTCCCAAGAAGGCAGGCCTGTTTCAGCAATTATTTCATTTATTGACGTAACGGATCAAAATGAAAAAGATGCAATTTATGCACGCTGGCAGCAATCTCTGGAAAACAGACCAATCAAAAGTTATTCACTGTTTCGATGTGATTTAAGTCAAAACAGCTCCTTTGATTCCACTGAAGGTAGACTCATATCTTTTCCATATGAAGAAGGTAAAGCCTTGACATTCGATGAATGTACAATATTATATGCAGAGAGAAGTGTTTATCAGGAGGACCGTGAAGAGTACATAGAATCATTAAAAGCGGATAGATTAAAAGGGTATTTCAGAAGAGGCAAGAAACGACTGATTATGGAATACCGTGAAATAGTTGATGCCAATCAATTCCGGTGGATTCGGCGTTCAGTAGACTTGGTAGCGAGACCTGATGCAGCAGGAATTATCGCTTACTTGATGTTTGAGAATATCGATAAGAGTAAACGCGAGGAATTGGATACCAGAACCCAAGCGGAAAAGGATGCATTGACAGGACTGCTTAATAGAAAAGCGTTTGAAGAAAGACTTAATCAGGCAATAAAGAGTCGTGATAAAGACTCATTGATTGCGTTCTTTATCTTGGATCTGGATGGCTTTAAGCAGGTCAATGATACATTGGGACATATCGCAGGCGATCAGGTTCTGGTTGAAACCAGTCAAATGATTCATTCTGCATTATGGGATTGTGATTTGGTTGGACGTCTTGGCGGCGATGAATTTATTTTCTGTATTTTGAATGTTCAAAATAGGGACATTATCAGCAAGAGAGCAAGGCGAATCTGGAGGCTGACGCATAGAAAGATTAATGATTCTGTCAGCATATCATCCAGTATCGGCATTGCAGTTTGTCCTGATGACGGAGTTACCTTTGATGAACTATATTATAAGGCGGATAAGGCTCTTTACACGATTAAAGATGACGGAAAATACAATTACGGCTTTTATAAAGAACACTATGAGGATAAATAAATAGGATAAAGTGAAGTAGCCCGAGAACATTTCTCGGGCTACTTTACTGTTATACAAATAGAACAATGTTCTAATTATGCCTTGACATATATAACTTTCATGATTATTCTATTAATAGAACAATGTTCTAATTTTTGAGAGATGAAGTAGAAGTATAAGCTTGGTGGAGGAGCAGATGATGAAAAATGCAATATATTATTTTTCCGGTACAGGCAACAGCTTACGTGCTGCACAGAGAATTGCGGAGAGATTGGGCGATACAGAAATTATATCTATGCGAAATAACCCGGAAGAAGTGTCTGGTGCTGAATACGAAATGATTGGATTTGTGTATCCGGTTTATCACTGGACAATGCCGGAACCGGTAGTTCAATTTATTGAGAAGTTGGAAATAAATGCGAAAGCCTATATTTTTGTAGTGGTTATGCCCAGTTTTGTGACTGGTTATGCATGTGAAAGACTGGAAGAGATTTTATATAAGAAAAATGCAGTCATTTCCTATGGAGCTAAAGTGAATAGTGTAGCTAATTATGCTATTGTTTATCCACCCATGCCGTCTCCTAAATTGGTGGTGCCAAAGACAGAAAAGAAATTAACCAAAATTTCGGATGAAATAAAAGCAAAAAAATTTAAAAATATACCAAGAGCAGGCAAAATGGTCAGACGAAGATATAGCAAAGTGATGCCTGCGTATAAATCACTACAGCAGTATGCAGATTATCCTTTTACAATTTCAGAAGACTGTATTTCCTGTGGTCTTTGTACTAGGATATGTCCATGTGCAAATATTAAGATGAAAGATGGAAAACCATCTTTTCAGCATCATTGTGCACAGTGTATGGCATGCGTTTGTCATTGCCCAAAACGTGCTATTGGGTATAAAATTAAGGAGGAAGAATTGGCACAATTAAGTGATTTGTTCCTCAACGTACCGATTGTGAAAATGATGGGTTTGCCTCCGAAACGTAAGCTATATCATAATCCTTATGTTAAGGTATCCGATTTGGCTAAAGATAGAATCAGAGTTGAATAGATCAGGATGTGTTTGTGAGAATATATAGTAATAAGCACTGGGTGACTAGTATCGCGAGAATAGAAATTGTAGAGATGTGAGGGTGAAAACAGGTGAGTAGAAAAAAGACTCTTGAGGGCGGTACACGGGATAAAATTCTAGATGCAGCGTTACAGGTTTTTATGGAAAATGGCTACGAGAATACAAGTGTAAGGACGATACTTGCTAAGGCAGGTGTGGTAACCGGAAGCTTTTATCATTTTTTCTCATCCAAAGAAGAATTATTTGAAGCAGTAATAGGACAATACCTGCAACAATATGCTCAGAATATTGCAGAAATAGTAGATAAAGAAGATTCTTCTGTCTTTACGAAGTTGGAATTGATTTTGAATATAGCAGAAGAAAGTACTGGTTTTTATTATCAGAAGTTGGAAGCAGACAAGCTTCATTGGACAATCCAGTATGCGCTTCATAAGAAAACAATGATGGCGATTTTGCCGGCAGTTGAGAAGTTGGTCAACAATGCAATATCAAATGGAATCGTAACAAATCCGTTACAGCTTGATAACTGTACTTTGGCTTCATTATTATTGCAAGGAATGGAAGGAATCATTCATGCCAAGCCGGTAGATACAATGGATGAGGAACAAATCAAGAAAATCAGAGCAGATATCATTGCCTATGTCACCATGATATTAGGGGTCTGACCCCAATGAGCGTTTTTTTGGTACAAAAGAGCAACAATAGAATGAACAAATAATTTAGCGGTAACTCATTTTATGAAATGGGTTACCGCTTTTGTGTTAGGTATTCTTAGTGATGATATTGTCAATTAAGTCGGCTGCATGTTCACAAGCATCAATGCTTACTTCTAATGATTCAAAAATCAACTGAATTATATTATGATATATACCAGCCTGTATAGTTTAGATTTTGTTAAGATTTATAATGCCGGATGGGGGAAAATAATTGAAAGTATTGATTTAATATGATAAAATAGACTAAATTTGCTTATGAGGAGGAACTAATAAATGGATTTTGACAAGATACAAGTATTGATAGCAATGGTATTTTACATGTGCGTTGTAATTGGAATAGGTATTTTCTTTATGAAACGTTCTAATAAAAACAGCGAAGAATTTTTCCTGGGAGGACGTTCACTTGGTCCCTGGGTAGCTGCATTTAGTGCAGAAGCTTCAGATATGAGTGGCTGGTTGCTGATGGGATTGCCGGGAGTTGCATACTGGTGCGGACTGGCAGATGCGTTTTGGACAGCCCTTGGTCTGGGAGTCGGAACCTATGTGAACTGGCTGATTGTCGCAAAGAGACTGCGCAGTTATTCAGTTGTTGCAAATAATTCAATTACGCTTCCTGATTTTTTTAGTAATCGTTTTAGAGAGAATAAGAAAATAATTATGATGATTTCATCTATCTTTATACTCATTTTCTTTACTGTCTATGCTTCCAGTTGTTTTGTAACATGCGGAAAATTATTTAGTACCTTGTTTGGAACAGATTATGTATTAATGATGATTATCGGAGCAGTATTTGTATTAATCTATACATTCCTCGGTGGCTTTTTAGCAGAAAGTGCTTCCGATTTTATGCAGGCAATTGTTATGGTATTTGCTTTATGTACCGTTGTAATTTGCGGTGTAGGTGCAGCAGGAGGAATAGGACCTGTTTTAGAGAATGCAAAAAGCATTCCGGGATTCTTTGAATTCTTTGGAATTGCTTCTCCTGAAGTAGTAGACGGAGCTCAGCAAGTGAGCGGTAGCACTCCTCTCTTTGGTGCAGCCGGTACATATGGGGCACTGACAATTGTATCTACTATGGCATGGGGACTTGGTTACTTTGGAATGCCTCAGGTTTTACTTCGATTTATGGCAATCAGAAAGCCCAAGGAATTGGTGAAGTCAAGAAGAATTGCAGTTGTTTGGGTTGCAATATCATTATTAACAGCAGTGTTTATAGGTCTTGTTGGACGAGTTCTGTATCCCACTGAATTATTATCAGCAAGCGCATCAGAAAATATTTTCATTATTATGGGAACCAGATTATTACCCCCCTTGCTTGCAGGAGTTGTTATGGCAGGTATCTTGGCAGCAACAATCAGTTCTTCAGATTCTTACTTATTAATTGCAGCATCAGCGTTATCTAAGAATATTTATCAGGGCGTATTCAAAAAGGATGCATCCGATAAACAGGTTATGACAATTTCCAGAATTACATTACTTTTGATTTGTGTAATTGGCGTTGTAATTGCATTGGATGAGAACAGTGTTATTTTCACCATTGTATCCTTTGCTTGGGCAGGATTTGGAGCAACATTTGGACCAACCTTGTTATTCTCCTTATTCTGGAAAAGAATCAACCGCGCAGGTGCTATTGCCGGTATGTTATCAGGAGCAATCACTGTATTTGTATGGAAGCTTTGCTTGAAACCTATGGGTGGCTTGCTTGGAATTTATGAATTATTACCGGCATTCATTATTTCCTGTATTTTCATTGTAGTCGTTTCTTGTTTAACCAAGGAACCGTCCGAAGAATTGGAAGATGATTTCGAGAGAGCAAAAACAATAACACAAGATTAAATTTGTTAAAAAATAGTACATCTCTTTTTAATTATGGTATATCTCGTTTCAAACGAGATATACCTCTTTTATTTGTATAAAAGATTTGTTATAACAACTATATCAAAAACAAGGAGCAGGTACAGTATGAGCGAACAAAAAGGATTTATAGTCAAAAAAGAACTTGGATACTTTCAGAATCAAGGTGTTGATGTTATGTGCTTTGATGATATTTATCCAGTAGGACATCAGTCAGGTGTCAGTCTCATTATGCATGGCAACAGACTCGCAACTAATGGTGATGTTCGTTTTGAGCCGACGCCTGGACAATGGCAGCCTGTTCCCAAACAGGAAGAGCGAACTGTTCAAATAGAAGACAATAAGATTGTAACGAAGCTGCGTTATCCCAATTTGGAATATCATTTAAAAGGATTTAATCCGATTATTTATCCGGATTATGAATTTGAATATACGGTCACTGTGCAAGGACAAGGCGATGTGGTATCAATTAGGGTTGATTTAGACAAGCCAATCCCGGAAGAGTTTATAGGCAAAATGTGCTTTAATATGGAGCTGTTTCCGGGAGCGCTATTTGGTAAACCATGGTTAATGGATGATAAATCAGGTGTATTTCCGTTGCAGCCTTATGGCCCGACCATGTCTATGCCTACGAATCTAAGCCATTCGGGTAAGCTGTTTACTGAGGGAACTCAAACTCAAATCAAACAGCTGGTAAGTGATAATGACACATATAATCCGATAGTTGCTGATGATTTAATATCCTTGCCCTATGCAACAGGCAAGAAATTTATAGTATGCCCCGGCGATCCCAAGAATTGCTTTTCCATTGAAAGTAAACAAACAGAGTTGAAGTTTATAGATGGAAGAATGAATCATAACAATGGTTGGTTTGTAATAAGTGCTGAAATTCCGGCAGGAATAAGCCAGAATGCAGTAGAATGGATTATGAAGCCAAGTGTCATTGAGAACTGGATGTATGAACCGGTGGTTCAGGTTTCACAAGTGGGATATCACACGAATCAACCGAAATATGCAATTATTGAATTAGACAATAAAGAAACTGAGTTTGAAAAGGTTTCTTTATGGAAACTAACTGAAACGGGTGATGTTAAAATTGCATCAGCCATAGGACAGAAGTGGGGTAAATTCTTAAGGTATCAATATCTCAAGTTTGACTTTTCAGATATAAAAGAACAGGGGTTGTATCAGGTCAAATATGGGAAAAGAGAATCCTCCGTTTTTCGAATTGCTGAAGACGTTTTTGAACGTGGAATTTGGCAGCCTGTTTTAGAGTATTTCTTACCAATTCAGATGTGTCATATGAGAGTGAATGAGAAATATCGGGTATGGCATGACTTGTGCCATGAAGATGATGCACGAATGGCACCACCAAACACGCATATCTTTGACGGATATGCACAAGGACCGTCAACTTTAACAAAGTATCAGGGACTGGATAAAGTGCCTGGGTTAAATGTAGGTGGGTGGCATGATGCAGGCGATTTTGACCTAAGGGTGGAATCACAGGCAGGTGAATGCTATATTATGGCTATGGAATATGAAGCATTTGGCGTAGATTATGATGTTACTACAATTGATCAAACCAAAAAAATTACGGAAATTCATCAGCCTGACGGGAAAAATGACCTTTTACAGCAAATCGAGCATGGGGCATTATCGGTAGTTGGAAGTTACCGAGCACTGGGAAGATTATATCGTGGAATTATTACGCATACACTTCGCCAATATGTTCTGATGGGAGATCCAAGTGCAATGACTGATGGCATTCAAGGTAATGAGGATGACCGCTGGGTATTTACAGAAGACAATCCATTACGAGAACTTAACACAGCCGGGCAATTGGCGGCAGTCAGTCGTGTACTGAAGGGATTTAACGAAACCCTTAGTGAACAGGCACTGGAAGCAGCAAAAGAATTATATGAGATTACTAAAGCAGAAGGAGAAGCCATAGGGAAAAAAATATTTGCTGCTACAGAACTATTTTTGACGACGAAAGAGGAGAAGTATAAAGACTTTATTATAGCAGAGTTGGATTACATTTTAGCCAATTTAAAGGATACATTTTGGTTTGTTTGTCGAGTTATTCATCAATTGAATAATGAGAATTTTATGATCAGATTTAAAGGAGCATTGGTTATTTTAAAGGAAGAACTGAATAAAATGTGTGCAGAAACGCCTTACGGGATTTTGTATCGCCCTTATATATGGGGCGCTGGTTGGATGATTCAGGGATTAGCGTTTCAATATTATTTCCTATATAAAGCATTTCCTGATTTGTTTGGTCCTGAACTGATTTTCAACTCGCTAAATTTTGTTCTGGGTTGTCATCCGGGACAAAATACTTCCTCCTTTGCTTCGGGAGTCGGAACGAAATCCGTCACAGCAGCATATGGGCTGAATCGAGGTGACTGGTCCTATATACCCGGTGGGGTGGTATCAGGTACAGCTTTGATTCGACCTGATTTCCCTGAATTATTAGATTTTCCGTTCTTGTGGCAACAGACGGAATATGTGCTTGGCGGCGGTTCTTCAAACTATATGTTTATGGTTTTGGCAGCCCAATCAATTCTTGAGGAAGAATATACAATAAAAAGATAAATACAAGTTAAAAATATGGCAGATTTTATAACAAAAAACTCTTGTCTGAGGGCTAAATATATAGTATATTATAGTGATGAAAGCAGATTGTATACAATAATCCAGATATACCATTCGGACTGAGAGGAGCTTTATTATGAAATCATATAAGGAATTATCGAAAGAAGAACTGCTTGTTTTACAAAAAGAATTAAACAAGCAATATGAAGAAGCTAAAGCAAAAGGACTCAAATTGGATATGTCCAGAGGTAAACCGTCACCGATTCAGCTAGATGCGGAGATGGACTTCTTAGATACGATTAATTCAAATAGTTGTGTTAAGACTGAAGCTGGCATGGATTGTAGGAATTATGGACTTTTAGAAGGAATACCGGAAGCTAGAAAGTTAATGGCTGACGTAATGGGTGTTCCAGCAGAACAAGTACTTGTTTGCGGCAATGCAAGCTTGAATATTATGTATGATACAATTGCACGTGCTATGATGTTTGGTGTTTTAGGAAGTACACCTTGGTGCAAACTGGATCAAATTAAATTCCTGTGCCCTGTTCCGGGATATGACAGACATTTTGCGATTACAGAACAATTTGGATTTGAATTAATTTGTGTTCCCATGACAGAAAATGGTCCGGATATGGATATAGTGGAAAAGTATGTAAATAACGATTCTGCAGTTAAAGGCATCTGGTGCGTACCGAAATATTCCAATCCTCAGGGATATACTTGTTCTGATGAGACAGTTAAAAGACTTGCAGCTTTAAAACCTGCAGCGAAAGATTTTAGAATTTTTTGGGATAATGCCTATGCCATTCATGATTTATATGATGACAAAAAGGATGAATTGTTGGAGATATTTGCAGAATGTGCAAAGAACGGAAATGAAGATATGGTTTATGAGTTCTGTTCGACTTCAAAGGTTACATTCCCGGGAAGTGGAATATCAGCAGTAGCTGCTTCACTCAATAACCTAAAAGATTTTAAGAGAACCATGACCATTCAGACAATTGGTTTTGATAAATTGAATCAGCTTCGTCATGTGAAGTATTTTAAAGATATTAATGGTATGAAAGAACATATGAGAAAGCATGCAGATTTCATCAGACCTAAATTTGAAGCGGTACTGAAAGGTTTTGAACAAGAACTTTCAGGTCTTGAAATCGGTTCATGGACCAGCCCTGTAGGTGGTTATTTCATTTTATTTGATTCACTTGAAGGATGTGCGAAACAAATCGTAAGCAAATGCAAGGAGGCAGATGTCGTTCTGACCGGAGCCGGGGCAACTTACCCATATGGTCAAGATCCGAAAGACAGCAATATTCGTATAGCACCTACATTTCCTTCTTTGGAAGAACTGGCTCTGGCAACAGACTTGTTTGTTTTGTGTGTGAAACTGGTGAGTGTGGAGAAACTTCTTTCTACTAAAGCATAACAATATTCATAACATAAGCATTTATTGAACATATAGAAATCTATGATTATCATGACAGGCAGTGCATATGCACTGTCTGTTTTTCATATATTAGAAAGAAATTCTGCTGGTAAGCACCGAGTGGCTAAAAAGGGATTTTCGAAATGGAGGCTGCTATGTACAAAATGGAAAGAAATAAATTATATCTCTTATGGCTGTATCTGTTTATGGGAAGTTTCTTAGTTGGAATACTGATTATGAATTTCCTAAGTGAGCAAATGCTGACTGAAAATGGTATTTTCAACCAGACTACTATTAACAGATTAAAGTATTTGGAGATAGACGGAAAACAGTTTTTTCCTTATGTTTTGAAAAGCAGAATCAAAGAATATATATTGTTAATTCTACTATCTACTACAGGAATTGGTTTGATTGGAATATACCTGGACATTGTTTGGACCGGCTTACTGACCGGAATGTTTTTAACTGCAACAGCAATTAAATTTGGCATGAAGGGCATGCTTTTAATTGTAGCAGGCATACTTCCCCATCAGCTACTGTTATTTCCTGCCGGATTTATGCTATTGGGGTGGTGTTATGAAAATTGTTGTCAAAAGTGCTTTCCTAATAAAAAAGAATATTACATACGGCAGGGGATTATTTTAGTGTGGATATTTGCAGTACTTTTAATTGGATGTATATTAGAAAGTTATGTAAACCCATTACTTCTATATGAGATGATTAAAATTTTTTGAAATATTTTTTTTACAATATGTGGTATTAACATAATTTTGGATTTGCGATATGTTGTATTTTTAGGTTAAAAATACAAGAAACAGCGAAAATACTGGAAAAAATGCATTTGCTTTTCCGTAAATTTATGATTATAATGTTACCTAGACACTGTTTATGTAAACAAAGTAATTGCAAGGGGAGTAGAACAAAGACCATGGAAGCAGTCATAAATGCGTTTTTAGTTTATTTACATAATGTGAAGAAGACATCGGATAATACGGAGATGTCTTATCGCAGAGACTTGATGAAAATTAAACAATTTATGGACGAGCAGGGAATTCACGATGTAAAAGATATCACATCGGAGAATTTGAGTGCGTATGTGCAGCATCTGAATGATAATCATTTTTCGGCAGCGACTATTTCAAGAAATATTGCTTCCTTAAAAGCTTTTTATCATTATTTAGTGAATGAAGGTATTGTTTCAGAAGATTTGTCAGAGAAATTTCATGCGCCCAAAATAGAAAAGAAAATGCCTGAAATTTTGTCTACGGATGAAGTAATCAGGTTATTAGAACAACCTTCAGGTACTTCCCAAAAAGAAATTCGTGATAAAGCAATGTTGGAGTTATTATATGCAACAGGAATTCGTGTAACAGAACTGATTACACTTAAAATAAGAGATGTGAATCTACAAATGGGATATATTGTATGTCGAGATAGAAGTAAGGAAAGAGTCATTCCGTTTGGAAACGAAGCCAAGAGTGCTTTGATTCGCTATCTGGAAGGCACACGAAATGCAATGCTTGCAGATAAATCATCTGAGTACTTATTTGCAAATTGTTCGGGTCAATCAATGAGCCGTCAGGGTTTCTGGAAATTGATTAAGTTTTATGCCAAGAGAGCCGGAATAGTAGCAGATATAACACCTCACACTTTAAGACATTCTTTTGCAGCTCATCTGGTAGAAAACGGAGCTGATTTAAGAAGCGTTCAGGAAATGCTGGGACATTCAGATATTTCCACTACACAAATTTATGCTAACATGAACCATAATCGAATTCGAGAGGTTTATGCCAAGGCACATCCGAGGCACTAAAAAAGTGTCGCCGCGTGACATTTTACTTATGAATTAAAAAGCGACCCGGTTGGGTCGCTTTTGTTTATTCATATTCAGCAATATCATAAATCAGTTGTTCTGAGGCTTCCCAACCAAGACAGGGATCAGTAATGGATTTACCATAGACACCGCCACCTACTTTTTGGCAGCCTTCTTCTAAATAACTTTCAATCATGACACCTTTTACCAATTGATGAATGTCTGGATTCAATTTTCTGCTATGCATTACTTCTTTTACAATTCTGGTTTGCTGCGCAAATTCCTTATTGGAATTACTGTGATTTGCATCGATAATTGTTGCAGGATTTTTCAAGTCTCTTTCATTATAGAGAGTCAATAGCAAATTCAAATCCTCATAATGATAGTTAGGAAGATTACGTCCATGTTTATTTGTTGCACCACGCAGGACAGTATGTGCTAATTCATTGCCATTTGTATTGACTTCCCAGCCACGATAGATAAAAGAATGTGGATGCTGAGATGCATAAACAGAATTCAGCATAACAGTTAAATCGCCACTGGTAGGATTTTTCATACCGGCAGGTACATCAAAGCCGCTGACTACAATACGGTGTTGTTGGTCTTCTACAGAACGGGCGCCAATGGCTACATAAGATAAAATATCAGAGACATAGCCCCAGTTTTCAGGATAAAGCATTTCATCAGCTGCAGTTAATCCGGATTCTTCAATTGCATGAATCTGCATTTTACGCATGGCAATTAACCCTGCTAAAAAGTCGGTTTTCTTTTCCGGGTCAGGTTGATGAACAATACCCTTATAGCCTTCACCTGTGGTACGGGGCTTGTTGGTATAGATTCTTGGAATCAAAATCAGCTTGTCTTTTACTTTCTCGTTGACTTTAGCCAAACGGGTTACATATTCACAGACAGCATCTTCATGATCAGCAGAACAGGGACCAATAATCACTAAAAACTTATTACTTTTGCCGGTAATTACATCTTTGATTTCACGATCACGTTCTTCTTTTAAGCGGACTAAATCGGCAGGAATGGGAAATTGATTCCTGATTTCATCCGGTGTGGGTAACTTCTTTATAAACTCAAATGACATAGCATAAACCTCCTTAGGTAAACATTGTTCATTATAATTAAAAAACCTTGTAAAATCAAGGGAAAAAGTGTAAAATTTCAAAGTACCACAATTATTTTATAAGATAGGAGCAAAGTAAATGGCATTAAGTAAAAAACCTGTTACAGGAATGAAGGACATTCTTCCTGAGGAAATGCAGATACGCGATTATGTAATTGGTGTGATTAAGGAAACCTATGGAAAATTTGGTTTCACCTCAATAGAAACACCATGTGTTGAAAATAT
Source organism: uncultured Lachnospiraceae bacterium (assembly GCA_964571145.1). Taxonomy (GTDB): domain Bacteria; phylum Bacillota; class Clostridia; order Lachnospirales; family Lachnospiraceae; genus Suilimivivens. The sequence continues at coordinate 18,112 of CAZNAP010000038.1, forward strand.
TGAAAACTTAAGTAATAAACAAGGTGGCGAAAATGAGAAACTGATATTCAAGATATTAAAAAGAGGCGAGAAGCTGAACTTGGATACAGCGAAAACAGAAGCCGATTTAGTAGATGGAGGCCTGCGCTATGACTTGACGGTTCCTTTGGTTCGTTATTATTCCAATCATGCCAATGAGTTGCCAAGCCCATTCAAAGCATTACAAATGGGTAATGTTTGGCGTGCTGACAGACCGCAGAGAGGTCGTTATCGTCAATTTATGCAGTGTGATATCGACATTTTAGGTGAAGCTTCTAATCTGGCTGAGATTGAATTGATTTTGGCAACTACTACAACACTTGGAAAATTAGGATTTAAGAACTTTCAGATTCGCATTAACGAAAGAAGAATTTTGAAAGCAATGGCAGCCTACAGCGGCTTTGAGGAAGAAGCCTATGACAGCGTTTTTATCACCTTGGATAAGATGGACAAGATTGGTCTGGAAGGCGTTGAAGAAGAATTATTGGAGAATGGCTTTGTTAAGGATTGTGTAGATAAATATTTGTCCTTATTCCGAGGCATGGAAGAATCCAATAATGGATTTGCTTATTTGACAGATACTTTAGGGGATTTCTTAGATGAAGATGTTAAGACAAATTTAAAAGAAATCATGGATAGTGTGAATACAACCAAGAGTGCTGACTTTGCATTGGTTTTTGATCCTACATTGGTACGTGGAATGTCTTACTATACAGGAACGATTTTCGAGGTTGCTATGCCTGAATTTGGCGGAAGCTGTGGCGGTGGTGGTCGATATGACAAAATGGTAGGAAAGTTTACCGGTAACGATGTACCTGCCTGTGGATTTTCTATAGGATTTGAACGAATTATCCTGCTTCTTATGGAAAATGGATTCCAAATTCCAAGCCAACCTGATAAAGTTGCCTTTTTAGTGGAAAAAGGTTTGCCGGGTGATGCATTGTGCAAAGTAATCGGAGAAGCACAGCAGGCGCGGCAAGAGGGAAAGCAAGTTTTGGTAGTTCGTATGAACAAGAATAAAAAGTTTCAGAAAGAACAGTTAACCCAAGAAGGCTATACGCAGTTCAGAGACTTTTATAAAGAAGCACTGAAATAGGGCTGGAATCAGGCAGTTAGTTAGGTGACATATGATTAATGTTTATTGTATGGAAACAGCACCTTTTCAACAGGAAAATGCGTTTTCAATTTATCAAAATAAAATAGAAGAGAAACGTCGAAATCAAATACTGCACACCAAGAACCGAGAAGTTCAGGTGTGCAGTTTGGCTACCGGCGTTTTATTGCATGATTGTGTGTGTAAAAAGCTGGGAGTAGATGCTGAATCAAAAGAAGCATTTCGAATTGGTTATGAATCAGGAGGAAAGCCTTATTTGCTGGATTATCCGGATATCTATTTCAATCTATCTCATTCAGGCGATTATGTTTGCTGTGTGATTGCGGACGAACCAATTGGCGTAGATATACAAAAACATATTGATTATCGGGAGCAGATTGCACAACGTTTTTTTACAGATTTAGATTTAGAATATTTGAGTCTGGTTACAGAAGAAGCAAAGCAGGAAACTTTTTTCCGGATTTGGTGTCGTAAAGAAAGCTATGGCAAACTGATTGGCCAGGGATTGGCGGGGAGTCTTAATTCCTTTGAAATTGATTGGGAACAGGATGCTGCTATGACCATGAATCATAATGGAACATTAGAGCCTGCTGCATACTTTCAGGAGTGTAAGGCGATTCCCGGATATAGTTTGTGTGTATGCAAGGGGACGGGGGTTATGTTTCATTTTCGATTTCAAATGGGCCGGCCATAAGCTCTCTGTTAATAAAGACGCTTTGGCTGGCTCTTGTACTCATAAACCACTTGACCAACGACAGCGTTTTTCCCTGAAGTTCAATACAGGTAATGGTGTGTGGGTGAACACAACTGCCGGTATTAAAGTAAG
>CAZNAP010000039.1:0-20021 GCA_964571145.1 uncultured Lachnospiraceae bacterium
AATTCTAATCGGAGGCTCTCAAGTAAATCCGCTGAAATATCTGAACTGATGTTTGATATTTACAAAAAATAGTTATATGGTATAATGTCAACAGACTTAAAAAATTCAAATGACATTATTTCGTGCATGAATTATGCACATAATCATGATGTGCATAGCGCATTATAATAATTTTATAGAGGTATACTATGGAACAGTATGCAATTAAGGGTGGAAATCCGTTAGTTGGAGAAGTAGAAATAGGCGGTGCTAAAAATGCAGCACTTGCAATTCTGGCTGCCTCCATTATGACTGATGAAACTGTATTGATAGAGAACATGCCGGATGTCCGGGATACTAATGTAATGTTACAAGCGTTAGAGAGCATTGGTGCAGTAATAGAACGGGTAGACAGACATACAGTAAGAATTAGCGGTAAATCCATTAGAGATTTGGTCATCGAAGATGATTTTATAAAGAAGATTAGAGCTTCCTATTATTTATTGGGCGCTTTACTTGGTAAATATAAAAAGGCACAGGTAACATTACCGGGTGGCTGTAATATTGGACTTCGTCCCATTGACCAGCATATCAAAGGTTTTCGTGCATTGGGTGCCGAAGTTAGAATTGAGCATGGCTTGATTATAGCCGAAGCTGATAAATTGCTGGGCAGTCATATTTACATGGACGTTGTTACAGTTGGCGCAACCATAGATGTAATGATGGCAGCAGTTATGGCTGAGGGACTGACAACGATTGAAAATGCAGCTAAAGAGCCCCATGTAGTTGACGTAGCCAATTTCTTGAATAGTATGGGCGCCAATGTCAAAGGAGCCGGTACTGATGTAATCAGAATCAAAGGCGTACCTAAGTTACATGGTACAGAATATACAATTATTCCGGATCAAATAGAGGCAGGAACGTTTATGTTTGCTGCTGCAGCAACCAGAGGCGATGTGACGGTTAAAAATGTCATTCCCAAGCATTTGGAATCAATTAGTGCCAAATTAATGGAAATTGGTTGTGAAATAGAAGAATCGGACGATGCAGTACGCGTGGTAGCAGCGAAGCCGTTGACACATACGCATGTAAAAACACTTCCGTATCCAGGATTTCCTACAGACATGCAGCCTCAGATTACAGTAACGTTGGGATTATCCAAGGGAACCAGTATTGTAACAGAAAGCATTTTTGAGAACAGATTCAAATATGTGGACGAGCTTACCCGAATGGGTGCGAATATTAAAGTAGAAGGTAATACGGCCATTATTGATGGCGTATCAAAATATACAGGCGCAAGCATTAATGCACCGGATTTACGTGCAGGTGCAGCACTGGTTATTGCAGGTTTGGCTGCAGAAGGAACAACTGTAGTTGATGATATCAAGTTTATTGAAAGAGGATATGAAGATTTTCATCTAAAATTGCGTAATTTGGGCGCACAAATCGAAAAAGTCAATACAGAACGTGATTTGCAAAAGTTTCGCCTTAAGACAGGATAAGTAAAAAAGACAGAATAAATAAAAAAGAAGCTCTGGTGTTTAAACCAGAGCTTCTATTGTTATATCGGGATGAATACTTAAATCCAGAAAACCGTGTTCGGTTTGGACTGTAGGAGCAGAAAGTTTATCTCTGTGTATGTATACGATTTTACCTGTTAGCCCATTGTTGAGCCGCACGGTATTCAGCAAATAGGTATTTACAACATTTTCCAGGAAAGTCATGATCAAACGTGTGTCATATTTACTCAATCCTTCACTTTCAAAAAGAGCAATGGCTTTAAATGGGCATAACGGACCACGATAAATACGGGCACTGGTCATCGCGTCATAAACATCGGCAATGGCAACCATTTTGGAGTAAATTCCAAGTTTGGGTCCATCCACACCAAATGGATAACCGGAACCATCGCAACGTTCGTGATGCATGAGTACGGCATTCATGACTTCTGTTGGAATGGAAGATTTCTGGAGTACTCGATAGCCTTCCTGAGGATGTGTTTTAACAATGTCATATTCGTGAGTATTGAGTTTGCCTGGTTTTTTGATAATGGTATCAGGAATCTGTGTTTTGCCCAAATCATGTAACAGACCGCTCATGGTGGCTAGTCTGATTTCTTCTTCTGTCATGCGCAGCCATCTTGCAAACACATTACAAATCAAAGCAACATTCATGCTGTGAACATAAGTAACATCATCATATTCACGCATGTTATGTAACATATCAAATATATTTGGAGTGGTAGCACCCATATCCAGAATGTTCAGGGTATGATTCATCAGTCGGTCAATATCCAGTGGTGCGCCTTTTTTTACAACATCATTGACTGCATTGCGAAAGAGCGCCACATCATCCTCAAATTCCTGACGAAAAACCATATATTCCGGACTTTTACGAATACGTTCGGAATAAGAGACTTCATAAGTTTGCGTATCATCAGGAAGAGATACGGGCTCATCTTCCACTCTGACCTGCATAATTGAATAAAAGGCAAGCTTTGTAATTGTCTTATCATTCAGAATAAGTCCTTTGGGTAAAATGAGTTGATTATTATAGTTGTAGATATCCTCGGCAGTGATCATGCCGGGTAATAATTCTGAAGTGTTTATTCTTCTCATGCTGTACCCCTCATATCCCCAATGAACATCAAAAAGAAATTAATATAAATTAATTGAAAATTTGTACTTATTTTAAATTATACGAACAATCGAAAATATTGTCAACTAAAGCCGAAACACTGTTGACAAAATAAAAGATATGGTATAACCTATTAGGCAGATATGAAAATTCAATATTGTGTAGAATCTCTTATTCAGAGTGGTGGAGGTACATAGGACCTATGAAGCCACGGCAACCCCATAACGGAAGGTGCCTACCTGAGCGAGCATGAGCCATGCGGCGAATCGAACAATAAGAGGATTTGATTATCAACTGTCGAGTCCGCTTATAAAAGCGGATTTTTTAATGTACATCGGTATGCTTTACATGTATCGATACAAACATCTATTTAGGAGGAAGAAAATGGAAAAAAGATTATTTACTTCAGAATCAGTAACAGAAGGCCATCCCGATAAAGTCTGCGATGCCATCTCAGACGCAATTTTGGATGCCTGCATGGCAAGCGACCCGATGAGCCGTGTAGCTTGTGAAACAGCAACTTGTACAGGATTTGTTCTTGTAACAGGCGAAATTACAACCAACGCATACGTAGATATTCAGAGAATCGTACGTGACACAGTGAAAGAAATCGGATACACAAAATCCGAATATGGCTTTGACGGTAATACCTGTGCAGTACTGGTTGCAATTGATGAGCAGTCAGCAGATATCGCAATGGGTGTTGACAAGGCTCTGGAAGCAAAAGAAAACAAAATGTCTGATGCAGAAATCGAAGCAATCGGTGCTGGCGATCAGGGTATGATGTTTGGTTATGCTACCAACGAGACAGAAGAATATATGCCTTATTCGATTTCACTTGCACACAAACTTGCTTTACAGTTGACCAAGATTCGTAAGGATGGAACACTTTCCTACTTAAGACCGGACGGCAAGAGCCAGGTTTCTGTAGAATATGATGAAAATGGCAAACCTATTCGTTTGGAAGCAGTGGTATTATCCACACAGCATGATGAGGATGTAACACAGGAGCAGATTCATCGAGATATCAAGAGATATGTATTCGATCCCGTATTGCCCAAAGAATTGATTGATGATAACACAAAATTCTTTATTAATCCTACAGGTCGTTTCGTAATTGGCGGACCTCACGGTGATGCAGGTCTTACAGGTCGTAAAATTATTGTTGATACTTACGGCGGATATGCACGTCACGGCGGCGGTGCCTTCTCCGGAAAAGACTGTACGAAAGTTGATCGTAGCGCAGCTTATGCAGCACGTTATGTAGCTAAGAATATTGTAGCTTCCGGTTTGGCTGAAAAGTGTGAAATTCAGTTGTCCTATGCAATTGGTGTTGCACAGCCTACTTCTGTTATGGTAGATACTTTTGGAACAGGCAGACTCAGCGATGAGAAGCTGGTAGAAATCGTAAGAGAAAACTTTGACTTACGTCCGGCTGGTATCATCAAGATGTTGGATCTGCGTCGTCCGATTTACAAACAGACAGCAGCTTACGGACATTTTGGACGTAACGATTTGGATCTTCCTTGGGAGAAGCTAGACAAGGTTGAGGCACTGAAGAAATACTAATACAATTATTTGGATTCAGTCACGCTAGATGATTGCTTTTTAAGAGAAATTCCCGTATGATAATTAACAGACAGAGTTGTTATCATACGGGATTTTTATATGCACCAATGACGAACGTGGGATAAGCAGGAGAGAGAATAAAATGGCTTTTACACATCTTCATGTCCATACAGAATACAGTCTGCTGGATGGTTCCAATAAGATAAAAGAATATGTGAAACGAGTGAAAGAACTGGGTATGGACAGTGCCGCTATTACAGACCACGGGGTTATGTATGGCGTCATTGATTTTTATAAAGCGGCCAAAGAAGAAGGGATTAATCCAATTCTGGGCTGCGAAGTGTATGTTGCTCCTAACTCCAGATTTGATAAAGAACTGACAGGTGGTGAGGATCGCTATTACCATCTTGTTTTGCTGGCCGAAAACAACACTGGCTATGAGAATTTGATGAAAATTGTCAGCCGTGGTTTTACGGAAGGCTATTACTACAAACCCCGTGTAGACATGGAAGTTTTGAACGAATTTCATGAAGGAATTATTGCTTTATCTGCCTGTTTGGCGGGGGAAGTACAAAGATATATTCAAAATGGGTTAATTGATGAAGCTAAGAAAGTTGCATTAAAATACGAAGCTTGTTTTGGAAAAGGCAATTATTTCCTGGAATTGCAGGATCACGGGATTCCAGCACAACAGACAGTAAACATGGCATTGATTCAGATGAGCAAGGAATTATCCATTCCACTGGTGGCAACCAATGATGTGCATTATACTTATGCAGATGATGCCAAACCTCACGATATTTTGCTCTGTATTCAGACTGCTAAGAAGCTAGCAGATGAAGACAGAATGCGCTATGAAGGCGGACAGTATTACGTTAAAAGTGAAGAAGAAATGAAGGGTTTGTTCCCTTATGCTTGGGAAGCGGTTGAGAATACACAGGTAATAGCTGACCGTTGCCATGTGGATATTGAATTTGGCGTAACCAAACTGCCTGTATTTGACGTGCCGGAGGGCTATGATTCTTGGACGTATTTGAATTTCCTCTGCATGGAAGGCTTAAAAGAGCGTTACGGAGAAGAGCAGGCGGCTGACGGAACAGAGCTGAGAGAACGTTTGGCTTATGAACTGGATGTAATTAAGACCATGGGATATGTGGATTATTTCCTGATTGTGTGGGACTTTATTAATTACGCTAAGAACAATCAGATTATGGTAGGACCCGGGCGAGGTTCAGCGGCAGGAAGTATTGTGTCTTACTGTTTAAAGATTACAAATATTGACCCCATTCGTTATCAACTTTTGTTTGAACGATTTTTAAATCCGGAACGTGTATCCATGCCGGATATAGATATTGACTTCTGTTATGAAAGAAGACAAGAAGTAATTGACTATGTAAGTCAAAAATATGGAGCCGAGAAGGTTGTTCAAATTGTTACTTTTGGTACTTTACTGGCCAAAGGTGTGATTCGTGATGTGGGCAGAGTTATGGATTTGCCGTATGCTTTCGTGGATTCGTTGGCTAAAATGATACCTAATGAACCCAATATTTCGATTGAACGCGCATTGCAACTCAATCCGGAGCTGCGTAAGCTGTACGAGTCAGACGAACAGGTGCATACGTTAATTGATATGAGTCAGCGTTTGGAAGGATTGCCCCGCCATACTTCTATGCATGCAGCAGGAGTTGTAATTTGTTCCAGACCGGCAGAGGATTTAGTACCGTTACAAAGAGGCGCGGACGGTTCTATTACGACCCAGTTTACCATGACCACAATCGAAGAACTGGGCTTGCTGAAAATGGACTTTTTGGGCTTGCGTACCCTGACTGTATTACAGGATGCAGTTGCGTTGATTCAAAAAGGCAAAGGAATTCAAATCGATATAGACCATATTGATTTTGATGATAAAAATGTGTTGGCTTCTATTGGTACCGGCAGAACCGACGGCGTATTCCAGCTGGAAAGTGGCGGAATGAGAAGCTTTATGAAGGAACTGAAACCGGAGAATCTGGAGGACATTATTGCAGGTATTTCGCTTTATCGTCCAGGTCCCATGGATTTTATTCCACGCTATATCAAAGGAAAAAACAATTTTTCAACCGTCACATATGCATGTCCGCAATTGGAACCGATTTTGGCACCCACCTACGGTTGTATTGTTTATCAGGAACAGGTTATGCAGATCGTGCGGGATTTGGGCGGATATACCTTAGGCAGAAGTGACTTGGTGCGTCGTGCCATGAGTAAGAAAAAGCAATCCGTTATGGAGAAGGAACGGGCTAATTTTGTCTTTGGTAATGAGCAGGAGGGCGTACCCGGCTGCGCCGCCAAGGGCATTTCCGAAGAAGTGGCTTCTCAAATTTATGACGATATGATGGATTTCGCCAAATATGCATTTAATAAATCCCATGCTGCCTGCTATGCAGTGGTGGCTTATCAGACTGCCTTTTTAAAATATTATTATCCGGTAGAATTTATGGCGGCTCTTATGACATCAGTCATTGATAATTCTTCTAAGGTAGCGGAATATATTATGGTTTGCCGAAATATGGGCATCACGATTTTGCCACCTGATATCAATCAGGGGGAGGGCGGATTCTCTGTAAACGAAACTTCTATTCGATATGCGCTGACAGCCATCAAGAGCGTAGGGAGACCGGTCATTGAAGCAGTGGTTACAGAACGAAACGCCAGAGGCCCTTATACCAATTTGAAGGACTTTATTACAAGATTGGCGGATAAGGATGTGAACAAAAAGGCAATAGAGAATTTTATTAAAGCCGGTGCTTTTGACTCTCTGCCGGGAACACGTAAGCAATTTATGAGTGCCTATGTTCAGATTTTGGACCACATTGTGCATGACCGAAAGAACAATATGGCAGGGCAAATCAGTCTGTTTGATATAGCAGATGATTCTCAAAAAGATGATTTTGATGTGAAACTTCCGGATGTGGGAGAATATCCGGATGAGTTGATTTTGACTTTTGAAAAAGAGGTTTTGGGCGTTTATATTAGTGGACATCCCTTGCAGGCGCAGGAGGAATTGTGGAAAAAAGGAATTACCAATACCACAGCGGATTTTATACAGGATGAGGAAACAGGGGAAACTGTAGTCAAGGATAGAGAGACTGTAACCATAGGCGGTATCATTGCGGATAAGAAAATCAAGTATACCAGAAATGACAAGGTAATGGCTTTTTTGCAAATTGAAGATTTGGTCGGTTCGGTGGAAGTGGTTGTTTTTCCAAAAGATTATGAAAGATATTCTGATAAGTTGATCGAGGATAACAAGGTATTTGTGAGGGGCAGTGTATCCCTGAAGGAAGAAAGAGACGGTTCCGTTTTATGTGAGAGGGTTACTTTATTTGATGAAGTGCCTAAAGTTCTGTGGGTGAAGTTCCCCAATAAAGATACTTATGAGCAATCCAGTGAAGAATTATTGTCCATGTTGGCTGATTCTGACGGCAATGACGGGGTCATAATTTACTTGGAAGATTGCAAGGCCATCAAGAAGCTGCCACCCAACAGGAATGTAGCGGCAAATGATGTTTTGGTAAGCAGACTACAGGAGCGGTATGGACAAGATAGTATCAGGATATCCTGGAATGTGAAAAAAGATTGAAAACAGCTAGGAAAGAGTTTAAAATAAACAGCAGAAAGGAAGGGGCATAATTATGGCTAAAGAAATAAAAACCATTGGCGTTTTGACCAGTGGCGGAGATGCACCCGGCATGAACGCCGCTATTCGCGCAGTAGTTCGTAAAGCAATTGGAAATGGCGTGAAGGTCAAAGGCATTAAAAAAGGATATCAAGGATTATTAAATGAAGAAATTATAGATATGGCTAAGAAAGATGTTTCCGATACAATTCAAAAGGGCGGAACAATTCTTGGAACAGCGCGTTGTCCTGAATTTACAACGGAAGAGGGTCAATTAAAAGGTGTTGAGATCTGTAATAAACACGGAATTGACGGCTTGATTGTCATTGGTGGAGACGGTTCTTATCGTGGAGCGCAGGCACTGGCCAGACATGGAATCAATACCATAGGACTTCCGGGAACTATTGATTTGGATATTGCGTGTACGGATTACACAATTGGGTTTGATACTGCAGTAAATACGGCTATGCAGGCAATTGATAAGGTCAGGGATACTTCTTCTTCCCATGAGAGATGCAGTATTATTGAAGTTATGGGCAGAAATGCTGGTTACATTGCACTGTGGTGTGGCGTAGCCAATGGAGCAGAGGATATTCTGCTTCCTGAAAAGTATGATTTTAATGAGCAGACAATTATTAATAACATTATCAATAATAGAAGAAGAGGCAAAACACATCATATTATTGTTAATGCGGAAGGTATTGGACATTCTACTTCTATGGCCAGACGTATTGAAGCAGCCACAGGAATAGAAACCAGGGCTACAATATTAGGCTACATGCAAAGAGGCGGTTCGCCGACTTGTAAAGACCGTTTTTACGCATCAATTATGGGTGCTTATGCAGCAGATATTCTTTGCGAAGGGAAAAGTAACCGCGTAGTAGGTTATCAACATGGTGAATTTGTAGATTTTGATATTGAAGAAGCTTTAAATATGCAAAAGGATATTCCGGAATATCAATTTCAGGTTAGCAGGTTGTTATCACAGTAAGCAAGATTTGCCAAGGAGGATAACAGCATGATTACCAGTATCACAAACGGACGTATTAAGCAGTTGGTTGCATTACGGGAACGAGGACGACTGAGGAATAAAGAGGGCGTGTTCGTGGCTGAAGGTCTCAAAATGTTTGAAGAAGCGCCCATGGAATACCTGAAAGAGGTTTATGTTAAGGAAACTCTTTGGCAGCAGCTCATGCAAACTGCATCCAAACAGGTAGAGGGACGAAATCGACGGATTGGGAATAAATTGCAGCAATGCATGGAACATCAGATTTTGGTGGAGCAGCTTACGGAAGAAGTTTTTAATAAAGCAGCCGATACGCAGACCCCTCAGGGTATTTTGTTTGTAATGAAACAATTTTCCTGGTCACTCCCCGCTATCTTAGAGAATGCCAGAAGCAGAGAACAGGCAGGCGGTCGTGCACCACTCTTTTTGGTGTTGGAGGACATTCAAGATCCTGGGAATTTAGGCACCATGCTTAGAACTGCCGAGGGAGCTGGGGTAGACGGTGTCATCGTCAGCAAGGGAACCGTAGATGTCTATAATCCTAAGACAATCCGCTCAACAATGGGTTCGTTATACAGGATTCCGCTTATTTATTCAGAAGACTTAACAACAGAAATTGCGTTATTAAAAAAGGCGAATATTACGGTCTATGCAGCTCATTTGAAGGGCAGTGTTTTTTTTGATGAAATAGCCTATCAAGGCGGTAGCGCCTTTTTAATAGGAAATGAGAGTAACGGACTTTCCAATCAGATTACCGCACAGGCAGATTGTTTAGTCAAGATTCCAATGGAAGGAAGTCTGGAATCTCTGAATGCAGCTGTGGCAGCAGCATTGTTGGCTTATCAGGCGGCAGGTTGCCAAAGAAAAGCAACAAAGCACGTTTAAGAATAGAGAAAGGCATGGTTATAAATATGAAAATCGGTGTAATAGGACTGGGCAATATGGCGAAAGCTATGATTGCAGGTATGTTAAATAAGAAAATGGCTCGCGGCGAGGAAATAATGGGCTCGGATAAGATGCCGGAAGCCAGAGAATTTGCAAAATCCAAATATGGAATTCAAGTCACAGATGATAATCAAAAAGTTGCTGAATTTGCTGAAGTACTGATTTTGGCAGTAAAGCCACAGATGATTAATGGTGTTTTACAGGAAATCAGTAATGCAATTACACAGGAAACATTGGTAATCAGTATTGCTGCAGGAGTAACAATCGCAAGATTGGAATCTTTTTTGGGTGAAGGTCATAAATTGGTAAGGTGTATGCCCAATACACCGGCCATGATTGGCGAGGGCAGCAGCGGCGTTTGCAGAAATGCATTGGTAACAGATGAGGAAATGCAGAAATGTATGGAATTAATTCGCAGCTTTGGTATAGCCGAAGAAGTCTCGGAAGGTTTAATGGATGCGGTAGTCGGTGTTAGTGGAAGCTCACCTGCTTTTGTATTTATGTTTATAGAGGCATTGGCTGACGGCGCAGTGAAGGCCGGTATGCCAAGAGCACAAGCTTATCGCTTCGCTGCACAGACAGTTCAAGGAAGTGCACGTCTGATGCTGGAAACAGGCAAACATCCCGGTGAATTAAAAGATATGGTATGCTCACCGGCTGGAACGACTATCGATGGCGTACAATTACTGGAAGAACTTGGTATGAGAAGTGCAGTTATGAATGCCGTGGAAGCATGTGTCGAAAAATCCAAAAATATGTAAAAAAGTTGTAACAATAATGGGGAAAACTGGAAAAAAGTTCAGGGTTTTGTCGAGCTAAAATGCCGTAAACTTGACAAAAATAGGTCAATTTGCTAATATTATCCAATATCTTATGTAATAAGTCCGTAATATTTGGAGGTAACGCAAATGAACCGGAGGCCCAGACTGCCAGTGATAGCTGCAGGATTTTTTGCTGTCCTGATATTGTGTATGGCAGAAGAATTACCCGTTCAGGCTAATGATAAGGAAAATTATGATTTCCCCAGTACAGGTGTAGCTGAGGTTCTTGACCCCGGTGCATTTAGTAGTGATACACCCGTACAGGAACAAGAAGAGTTAAATATCAGTCAGAAATTCGAAGCTGAAAAGGAACGAATGGAACAGGAACTGACCATGGCGAATGTGCAAAATGCATTGAATATTCGCGCGAAAGCCAGTGAAGATGCTCCCAAAGCAGGTCTGTTGTATAAAGACTGCGGTGGTACGATTTTAGAGCGCAAAGATGGATGGACGAAGTTAAAATCAGGGAATGTAATTGGTTGGGCCAAAGATGAGTATTTATTGTTTGGTGAAGATGCCAAGGCAATGGCTGAGGATGTGGGCAACTGGATTGTTACTCTGGATGTAGAAGCGGTACGTGTAAGAAAAGAACCTAACCAGGAGTCGGAAGTGTATGGACTCTTAGCTTATGATGATACAGTTGAATTTATTGATGTAATTGACAATGTATGGATTAGTGTGGATTATGACGGTGAAGTCGGTTATGTTAATTCAGAATATGTCAATGTGAAATTCCATATTGATGAAGGCGAAACCATAGAAGTAATCAGAGCCAGAGAGCGAGAGGAAGCAGAGCGCAAGCGTAAGGAAAACAGGGGAGCAGTACCGGCAGATGCCGATGAACTGCGTTTGCTGGGAGCACTTATTTATTGCGAAGCAGGTAATCAATCCTATGAAGGAATGGTAGCTGTGGGAGCAGTCGTAATGAACAGATTAAAGAGTCCGGCTTACCCGAATACTATTCATGCCGTTATTTACGCATCCGGTCAGTTTACACCTGCTATGACAGGAAAGGTAGCCAGAATCTACGAAAGCGGAGCTCCTGATTTATGTGTTCAGGCAGCACAGGCAGCCATTAATGGCGAAACTACTGTAGGCGACGCAACGCATTTTAGACGCGCCGGTAAGAGAGAGGGATATGTACTGGGAGACCATGTTTTCTGGTAACAACCCCAAAGGAGGTAGTGTGTTATGAGTATGACAACAATATGGTTAATTGTATTTGTAGCTTGTATTGTAATTGAAATTGCTACCATGGGATTAACGACACTTTGGTTTGCGGGGGGTGCATTAATTGCAGCCATAGGAGCAGCAGTTGGAGCACCGTTGTGGCTTCAAATTGCGATTTTTGTGGTGGTTTCATTGGTTTTATTGTTTTTTACAAGACCAATTGCAATTAAGTATTTTAATAAAGACAGAGTGAAAACCAATGCAGAGAGCTTGATTGGCAAGCAGGCCATTGTAATTAGTGAGATTAATAATTTGCAGGGAATCGGTCAAGTGACAGTAGGCGGTCAGGAATGGACTGCCAGAACTGTGGCAGAGGATGTTGTTTTACCCGTTGGAAGTGTTGTCCTTATCAGGGCAATCAACGGAGTCAAGCTTATGGTAGAGATGAAACAAGAAGAACTGTAAGCCAACTATTCATTTGTTTTGAGGGAAATTTCCCGGAAAGTAGAGGAAAGATATGTTACTACTTATTTTATGTGTTGTTTTATTGATTTTATTGGCATCTTGCATCAAGATTGTACCTCAGGCTTATGCATATGTATTAGAAAGATTAGGCGCTTATCAGGCGACCTGGTCAGTAGGCTTGCATTTTAAACTTCCGATATTAGATAAGGTAGCGAAAAAGATTAATTTAAAAGAGCAGGTAGTGGATTTCGCTCCTCAGCCTGTTATTACAAAAGATAATGTAACTATGAGAATTGATACAGTCGTATTTTTCCAGATTACAGACCCCAAGCTTTTTGCATATGGCGTGGAAAATCCGATTATGGCAATAGAAAATCTGACAGCTACCACACTGCGTAATATCATCGGTGATTTGGAGCTGGATCAGACTTTGACTTCCAGAGAAACCATTAATACCAAGATGCGTGCTTCCTTGGATGAAGCTACCGATCCTTGGGGTATTAAGGTAAACAGAGTCGAGCTGAAAAACATTATTCCTCCGGCTGAAATTCAGAATGCCATGGAGAAACAGATGAAGGCAGAACGTGAAAGAAGAGAAGCTGTTACTCGTGCAGAAGGTGAGAAGAAAGCCAATGTAACTGTAGCAGAAGGTCGTAAAGCAGCAGCAATTTTGGATGCAGAAGCTGAGAAGCAGTCCGCCATTCTTCGTGCAGAAGCACAGAAGGAGAAGATGATTCGCGAATCAGAAGGTGAAGCAGCAGCAATTATGAAAGTACAACAGGCTAAGGCAGACGGTATCCGCATGATTCGTGAAGCCGGTGCAGATGATGCAGTTCTTCGAATTAAGAGTTTGGAGGCTTTTGAAAAGGCAGCAGACGGTAAAGCAACAAAGATTATTATTCCATCAGATATTCAGGGAATTGCAGGACTTGCAACCTCTATTAAAGAGCTTGTAATCGATAAATAGGATGTGGAAAGGGAGCGTGCTTAGTTTGAATTTAAAAGGCAGAAATTTTTTGAAGTTGCTGGATTTTTCACCGGAAGAGATTTTATATCTGGTGGATTTAGCTGCTGATTTGAAGGATAAAAAGAAAAAAGGGATTCTGACTAAGGAATTGCATAACGGCAAGAATGTGGCACTCATTTTTGAGAAGACCAGCACCAGAACCCGTTGTTCCTTTGAAGTGGCCGCTCATGATTTGGGTATTTCCACAACTTATCTGGATCCGGCAGGTTCCCAAATTGGCAAGAAAGAAACCATAGCTGATACAGCCAGAGTCCTTGGAAGTATGTATGAGGGCATTGAGTATCGTGGATATGGACAGGAAATAGTTGAAGAACTGGCGAAGTATGCCGGTGTGCCTGTATGGAATGGTTTGACCAATGAATTTCATCCTACACAGATGCTGGCAGATGTTTTGACCATACGTGAAGTACTGGGACGCATTGCCGGTGTGAAACTGACTTATATGGGCGATGCCCGTTACAATATGGGTAATTCACTGATGGTTACCTGTGCGAAGTTGGGCATGCACTTTACTGCATGTACATCTAAGAAGTATTTTCCGGATGCAGCTTTAGTGGCAGAATGTGAAGCTTTGGCGAAACAGTCAGGCGGGTCCATTACTTTAACAGAAGATGTAACAGCCGGAACAAAAGATGCGGATGTCATTTATACAGATATTTGGGTATCTATGGGTGAGCCCGCAGAAGTTTGGGCAGAGCGTATCGAAGCCCTGTCACCTTATCAGGTAAACAGCAAAGTAATGGAGAATGCAGGAAAGAATGCAATCTTCATGCATTGTCTGCCTTCCTATCATGACTTAAATACACAAATTGGCAAGGAAGTAGGCGAGCGTTTTGGCATGACAGAGATGGAAGTAACCGATGAGGTATTTGAATCTGCTCAGTCGGTGGTATTCCAAGAGGCTGAAAACCGCATGCATACCATTAAGGCAGTTATGGCGGCAACTCTGTAAAAAACATGAAATCTGTACAGTGGTCATAGTGCTAAAAAATATGAAATATTGCAGATTTTGAAAAGGCAGGGTTGTGCGTATGAATCAGGAAGAGAGAATCGTTCTTTGCGGAGCAAATTCCTATGAAAAGAAGTACTATTTTAATGAGAAGTTTTCTAAAATTCCGGACTCTATGAAAGATGAGCTACACATTATTTGTGTGCTTTATACAGAAGAGGTCGGTGGTATTTTGACTATAGAATTTGAAGAGGACGGCGAGATTGCTCTGCGCACGGAATGTGCAGAAGAGGATTATTTGTATGATGATATCAGCAGTGGCTTGTTAATTGATAAGATTCGCCGAACCAGACAGGATATGTTTGAGGCACTGAGCTTGTATTACAGAGTGTTCATCAAAGGAGAGGATTTACTATGATTCTGGTAATCGATGTAGGAAATACCAATATAACCTGTGGTGTATATGACGGAAAAGAGTTAATGACTACTTTTCGGATGATGAGTAAGCAACCTAAAACTTCCGACGAATATGGGATTAATATACGTGAACTTCTTCGTATCAATGATATAGATTACAAGGATATCGAAGGAACAATTATTGCCAGTGTTGTTCCCAATGTTATGCATGCTTTAACAGGCGGCATTGCAAGATATTTAGATACCCAGCCAATTATTGTCGGACCGGGCATTAAAACAGGTATTAAAATCGTAACGGAGAATCCAAGAGAAATTGGTTCAGACCGAATTGTGGATGCAGTAGCAGCTTATGAACTTTATGGTGGTCCCGTTCTGGTACTTGATTTCGGTACGGCAACCACTTACGATTTAGTTACAGAAGATGGATGCTTCACCGCAGGAATTACGGCACCGGGTATTCGAATTTCGGCCAAAGCCCTGTGGGAGGATACAGCCAGACTTCCTGAAGTGGAAATCAAGAAACCCAAGTCGATTCTGGCGCAGGAAACGATTTCCAGTATGCAGGCAGGTCTTGTTTATGGTCAAATCGGACAGACAGAATACATTATTAATCGCGTTCGGGAAGAAAGTGGTTATGCAAACCTGAAGGTAGTAGCTACCGGCGGACTTGGCAGTATTATTGCAGAAGAGACCGATGCAATTCAGGTTTATGACAGAAGACTTACGTTAGAAGGCCTCCGACTGATTTATGAAAAGAATGTTAGAGACTAATTAAGAGATTAAGTAAAAGATTAATTAAGAGATTAATTAGTTTGAGATTAAGAGAGATACAAATTGGATTGGGATTAAGAGAGATATAAATTGGATTGGGATTAAGTGATGACAGAGCTAGTAAAGAAGCTGCAGATTGGAAATGTGGTTTTAGATAACAATTTGATTTTGGCACCTATGGCAGGCGTAACAGACCTGCCATTTCGTTTGCTCTGCACGCGGCAGGGGGCAGGACTTACCTGTATGGAAATGGTCAGTGCCAAGGCAATTTTATACAATAATAAAAATACCAAGGAGTTACTTCAGATTCATCCGGAGGAGAAGCAGGTTTCACTACAATTATTTGGTTCTGATCCGGAGATTGTCAGTCAGATGGCAGCAAGGATCGAAGAACTTCCTTTTTCTATACTGGATATTAACATGGGGTGTCCGGTGCCCAAGGTAGTGAATAACGGCGAGGGTTCCGCCCTCATGAAGAATCCCAAATTAGTAGAGGAACTGGTCAGCAAAACCGTCAAGGCAATTAAGAAACCGGTCACGGTGAAAATTCGCAAGGGCTTTAATGCGGATCAGGTAAATGCAGTGGAAATAGCTAAGATTGCCGAATCGTCTGGGGCGTCGGCAGTAGCTGTCCATGGGAGAACCAGAGAGCAGTTATATGCAGGCAGAGCGGATTGGGACATTATAGCCCAAGTGAAACAGGCTGTTTCAATTCCTGTCATCGGCAATGGGGATGTAACAGACGGCGCCTTGGCGAAAGCAATGCTGGAACAGACCGGTTGTGACGGAATCATGATTGGCAGAGCCGCCAGAGGAAATCCATGGATTTTCAAGGAAATTTTCCAGTATCTTGAAAGTGGCAAGGTTTATTCACAATTTACGCCTTCGCCGGCACAACTTCGCGAGATGATCCTGACACATGCACAAATGGAACTGGAATTCAAAGGAGAGTATACAACAGTCAGAGAAATGCGCAAACATATTGCATGGTACACCGCGGGCTATCCTAATTCAGCTTCACTGCGACGTTGCATTAATCAAGTGGAAACTTTTGAGGAACTACTGGCCACTGTCAATAGAATTTTTGCCGACCACTAGATGCACACCACTAAATGCACACCACTAAATTGAGCTTATTTTTGCTTGATTCTTCAATGGATTAGCTTGTTTAGCTTTAGATGATTAGTTTTTTGAGGTAACGAACTTGATTTTGGTAATTTACGGATGTAATCCCACTTTGTATTGATAGTATCCGTAATGTTGAAAGCAATATTTGAGTGTGAAATTTGACTTTACGCTAAATACGTATAGAAGGCACTGATTGGGCAATTTATCCGTAATTGTATGCTTGTGTGAATTGGAATATTTTGGGATATAATTAATTTTACGGATAAAAACTGATTTCTGCTTGTTACATCCGTATTTAAGAGAGAACATGATTGGACAACAAGTTAGCTTTTAGTAAGGTTACGGATGAAATATATCTTTTGGCGAATGTATCCGTAATTCATCAATAAATTATTTTAAGAAAAATTTGCAGAACAGCATATAGTTGACTCTGCAGAACAGCATATAGTTGACTCTGCAGAACAGCATAATAGCTGAATTTGTCGAACAGCATAAAAGATAAATTTGCTGGAATAGGAAAGCAAGCAGTTACGTATGCTTTTCTATGAAAAAGAATATTATAAGTATATTATATATAGGATTAGCGTCCGGACAGTTTTATGAGGCCGGGATTGCAATTCAAAAATTGCCCGAAAGACTCCCTTTTCCAAAAGGAGAATTGCAGGTATATGCCGCATTGCTACCGGAATATTGCGGAAAAACATTTTTCCGACATAAGCCCAAATCTTGGAAGTCGGAGGCAGCACTTCGAGTAATTCTTGAGGCGCATGAAAGACTGGCAAATGAGATAGAAGAGCCGGAATCTAAAACAATCAAGACAATCAAAACAATCAAAACAAAAATGGTGTTATCACCCCAGGTGCAACAAATTGTCGAGCAGTTTTCACAGGTGCCGACTGAATTGCTGGCAGCTCGATTATATGCAAGCCGACCATTTTTGAAGATTTGCGTTTCTATGTCATTTGTTGCGGAGGAAACGTGTCTGGAGCAAGCGATAGCCCTTTTGAAACCCTATTTGGCAGGACTGCAGCAAGTCATTTGGGTGGGGAAACCCAGTTGGCTGTCGGACAAATTAGAAGAATATCTTTACCAGGAATATGGAATGCTGATGGTAATGGCGAATAGACCGCCTAAAAATGTTTTGTGGCTGGATATGAGGGAAGACGAAGAAATTCAAAGCGACTTGAGACGGACTTTTTATAATAACAAGCATATCCATGTGGTTGAAACACTGAAATTCCTTGACACTACGGCAAAAAATGGGTATAATACGGGAGTTAATTAGAACATATTTAACGTTCATTATTTGGGTTAAAACCAAGTGATAATATATTAAAAAGAATAGATTAAAAGGACAGAAGGGCGGATTAACGATGGAAGAGAAGAAGAATATACTTACCTATGAGGGACTCAGAAAATATGAAGATGAACTTCATGACCTGAAGGTAGTAAAAAGAAAAGAAGTTGCACAGAAAATCAAAGAAGCCAGAGAACAGGGCGACTTATCCGAAAATGCTGAATATGATGCAGCTAAAGATGAACAGAGAGATATTGAAGCCAGAATCGAAGAACTGGAGAAAATACTCAAAAATGCTGAAGTTGTCGTTGAAGACGAAGTAGATTTGGGCAAAATCAATATTGGATGTAGAGTCAAAATCCGCGACCTTGAATATAAAGAAGATTTGGAATATAAAGTAGTAGGTTCTACAGAAGCTAATAGCTTAAAAGGCAAGATTTCCAACGAATCACCTGTAGGAAAAGCCTTAATCGGACACAAAAAAGGTGAAACAGTTGTAGTAGAAACTCAGGCAGGCACCTTAAAATACAAGGTACTTGAGATTCAGAGATCAAATAATTAGTCTTTTACGAAGTGATGATCGATTCAAGGATAGACTAGTGACGATAGATTCACAAAGGAGTGACCAAAGTGGGAGAACAGCAAAATAATCAACCGCAGCAAAATGCAAAAGGACAGCAAAACGAGCAGATTCAAGATATTAATCAGCTTTTAAAGGTTAGAAGAGAGAAACTTGCAGCACTTCAAGAGGCTGGTAAAGACCCTTTTCAGATTACCAAATATGAAGCAACGCACCATAGCCGTGAAATAAAAGAAAATTTTGATTCATTGGAAGGCAAGAGCGTATCCGTAGCAGGCCGTATTATGCAGAAACGCGTTATGGGTAAAGCTTCTTTTTGTAACGTTCAGGATTTGCAGGGAAATATCCAATCTTATGTTGCCAGAGACAGCATTGGAGAAGATTCCTACGCAGATTTCAAGAAATATGACGTGGGTGACATCGTTGGAATTACCGGCGAAGTCTTTAAGACCAAGACTGAGGAAATTTCCATTCATGCCTCTAAAGTTGTATTACTTTCCAAGAGTTTACAGATTTTACCTGAGAAATATCATGGCCTGACTAACACAGATATTCGTTATCGCCAGAGATATACCGACTTAATCATGAACGAAGAGGTTAAAACGACCTTTGTAAAACGTTCACAGATTATTTCTTCAATTAGAAGATTCCTTGATAATCAGGGATTTATGGAAGTGGAAACACCCATGCTGGTAAGCAATGCAGGCGGTGCGGCAGCAAGACCTTTTCAGACGCACTATAATGCGTTAGATGAAGATGTGAAACTTCGTATATCCTTGGAACTTTACCTGAAAAGACTGATTGTAGGCGGCTTAGAGCGTGTCTATGAAATTGGTCGAGTTTTCAGAAATGAAGGCCTGGATACCAGACACAACCCGGAATTTACATTAATGGAACTTTATCAGGCATATACAGATTACTATGGCATGATGGACCTGACGGAAAACATGTTCCGCCATGTAGCCCAGGAAGTTTGTGGTACAACAACCGTTCCTTACGGCGACCACATGATTGACCTTGGCAAGCCTTTTGAGCGCCTGACCATGATAGAAGCAGTGAAAAAATACGCAGGAATTGATTTCGACGAAGTGGCAGATACGGCAGCTGCTAAGAAATTAGCTGATGAAAAGGATGTCCACTATGAAGCAAGACATACCAAGGGCGATATCCTGAATCTCTTCTTTGAAGAATTCGTGGAAGAACACCTTGTTCAGCCTACTTTTGTAATGGATCACCCGGTAGAGATTTCTCCTCTTACCAAGAGAAAACCGGACAAGCCGGACTATGTTGAACGTTTCGAGCTTTTCATCACCGGCCGTGAAATGTGTAACGCATACTCAGAATTAAATGACCCGATTGACCAGCGCGAGCGTTTCAAAGCGCAGGAAGCACTGGCAGCGCAGGGCGACGAAGAAGCGAACTTCACCGATGAAGACTTCATGAATGCCCTTGAAATTGGCATGCCACCTACCGGCGGCATTGGCTACGGCATCGACAGACTCGTTATGCTTCTCACCAATTCACCAGCAATCAGGGATGTTTTGCTTTTTCCGACGATGAAGAGTCTGGATAAATAAAGCCAGTGTTTATACGGCTTTTGAG
>CAZNAP010000040.1:0-19913 GCA_964571145.1 uncultured Lachnospiraceae bacterium
GCTAGTCGGTCGGTGCCTAGTCGAACCCGTTTCAGAAGTGTTATTTCTAATTAGTACTGGCATAAAACTGAGCTAAAATCCAGTCAGTGACTAAATACCAGTAAGAAAGCCATTAGTAGGTCGGCGGCACAGAATTCTGTGGACGAAATTCAACTATTCATGCTTTTTAGTAGGAAAACGGTATTTTAAATCGGTAGGCTAAATGCCACAATTGACACTTTTAGTCCCCAAAGTAGAAATTACCGGATTTGTCTTACGATATCAACGCCTACCTTGAAATGATTCAGGTTTCGGATAAGTCCCAGAGTGACTAAGCACAGAGTAACTAGAACATCAGTTTTAAATAGCCAATACATAGTGAAATAGTACAGAGCAAATATAAGACAGCTTCATTTATTTCTTGCTTTGACAGAGAATAAAGCAGATTTGCCAATCCAATAACAGCAATGCAAACCATCATAATAGGACCTGTGAATAAGCCACAGATAAAGGTGTATTCTAAAATAGTCAAAACGGCAAATATAATATAGAGAACATGTAAAGTCTTTTTCACTTTGATTACCTTTCGGAAGATGTTTGATTTGCTTGGTTGGATTAATATGACTTATAGTATATACAAACATTTTTTTTTATTACAAAACAATCTCTATATCAAAATAATCTTTGACATAAAACAATCTCTTTAAAAGATAATCTCTATTGACTTAGTAGGAATAGTGTGATAAATCTAGTATTAGAAGAAAGATGGAATGGAGTTGGTGATAGATGAAAGTTTCTACAAAAGGACGGTATGCATTGCGTCTAATGTTGGATATGGCATTACATGAAACAGACGAGCCGATTCGGGTTAAGGATATTGCTGCCAGACAGGAAATTTCAGATAAGTATCTGGAGCAAATTATTGCCACCCTAAATAAGGCAGGATATGTGAAATCAATAAGAGGTCCGCAGGGTGGGTATCGATTAACGAAGAGACCGGAACAGTATACGGTTGGAATGATACTTCGTCAGATAGAAGGAGATTTGGCTCCTGTGGCATGCTTGGAAGGCGATATTAATGAATGCAAACGCCAAAATGAGTGTGCAACACTGATTTTATGGGAGAAGCTTAACGATGCCATTAAGGGTGTGGTGGATACGGTAACACTTGCTGATTTAATGGAATGGCAGCAAAAGCAGGCAGATTTTTATACGATATAGGCACCAAGTTACTAAGCACCGAGTGATAGATATCAGGCAAATCTTTTCGGAAAAGAAGGGTTTGCCATTTTTTTTCAAATAAATATTACAATTCCTATTGACAAACTAGGAAAAGAGAAATATAATCCGTTTTAAGCATATGCAACCAGTAATTAAATCACCAAGTAACTTAGCACCAAGAGATTAAGTAACAAGTGCCTTAACACCGAGCGACTAAGAAATCAACAGATTAAAGAGGAGTATTATTATGAAAAAGAGAGAAGAACGAAATTTGAAATTTGAAACCTTACAGCTGCATGTGGGACAAGAGCAGCCAGATCCGGCTACAGATGCCAGAGCAGTTCCGATTTATCAGACAGCTTCTTATGTATTTCGCGATTGCGATCATGCTGCAGCAAGATTTGGATTAAGTGATGCCGGAAATATTTACGGAAGACTTACAAATCCAACTGAGGATGTATTTGAAAAGAGAATGGCAGCTTTGGAAGGCGGAGTTGCAGCACTGGCAGTGGCTTCCGGGGCAGCAGCAGTGACCTATACAATACAGGCACTTGCACAAAATGGTGACCATATTGTAGCAGCCAAGAATATTTATGGTGGAACTTATAATCTGCTTGCACATACTCTACCGGAATATGGAATTCACACCACCTTTGTCAATCCATTTGATTTTCAGGAAATAAAGAATGCCATTACCGAGAAAACTAAGGCAATTTATGTTGAAACATTAGGAAATCCCCGTTCAGAGGTAGTGGATATTGAGTCAATTGCCAAGATTGCTCATGCCAACAGGATTCCACTGGTAATCGACAATACATTTGGCACCCCTTATTTGATTCGACCCATTGAATATGGCGCAGACATCGTTGTTCATTCAGCAACTAAATTTATTGGAGGACATGGAACCACAATCGGAGGCGTCATTATTGATAGCGGCAATTTTGACTGGGAAGGTTCAGGAAAGTTTGCTTCACTGACAGAACCCAATGCAAGTTATCATGGAATCAGTTTTACCAAGGCGGTTGGAAAAGCAGCCTTTGTGACTAAAATCAGAGCAATTCTGCTTCGCGATACCGGTGCTACATTATCACCTTTTCATGCATTCCTATTATTGCAGGGGTTGGAAACATTATCCCTTCGTATTGAGAGACATGTATCAAATGCATTGAAAGTAGTTGATTACTTAACTAAAAATCCCTTAGTGGAAGCCGTTCATCACCCCTCAGTTTCGGCTGACCCGGAACAGGCTGCACTGTATTAGAAGTATTTTCCAAATGGCGGGGGTTCTATTTTTACATTTGAAGTCAAGGGGACAGAGGAGACCGCCAAGAAATTTATAGACAATTTGGAGCTATTCTCTTTACTTGCAAACGTGGCAGATGTAAAATCACTGGTAATACATCCCGCATCTACTACGCACTCCCAGCTATCAGTTCAGGAGCAGGCAGATCAGCGTATATTTGCAAATACAATTCGATTATCAATCGGAACGGAGCATATAGACGATATTTTGGAAGACCTTGAGGAAGCATTTCGAGCAATTTCCTAAAAACAGTATAACTACTAATATAGAAAGAAGGATGAAAAAATGGCAAAGATAGCACAGAGTTTAACAGAATTAATTGGAAATACACCTTTGCTGGAGCTAACCAATTATGAAGAAGATCAGCAACTGGAAGCAAAGCTGATCGCTAAGGTGGAATATTTCAATCCACTGGGAAGTGTGAAAGATCGCGTAGCTTATGAAATGATTGAACAGGGTTTTCGTGACGGAACCATTAATCAGGATACGGTTATTATTGAACCCACAAGCGGAAATACCGGTATTGGATTGGCTTTTGTAGCAGCCACAAAAAGGATGAAGCTGATTCTGACTATGCCCGATACAATGAGTATAGAAAGAAGAAAAATTGTGGCTGCGTTGGGCGCGGAAGTAGTATTAACACCCGGAGCAGAGGGCATGACCGGAGCAATTAATAAGGCCAATGAACTGGCGAAAGCTTATGGAAATGCCTATATTCCACAGCAATTTGAAAATACAGCAAACCCGGAAGCACATAAGAAGACAACGGCTAAGGAGATATGGAGAGATACAGACGGACAAATCGATTTCTTCGTAGCTGGGGTAGGAACCGGTGGAACAATTACAGGAAATGGGCAGGCATTAAAGGCATTCAATAAAGATATTCGAATCGTAGCAGTTGAACCCAAGAGCTCGCCGGTACTTTCCGGAGGCAAGCCGGGTCCCCACAAGTTACAGGGAATCGGAGCAGGGTTTGTGCCTAAGGTAATCGATATGGATATCATAGACGAGATTATTCAGGTGGAAAATGAAGATGCATTTGTTGCCGCCAGAGCAGTGGCAGCTTCCGATGGACTTTTGGTGGGCATTTCCTCCGGTGCAGCAATTCATGCCGCTACGGAAATTGCCAAACGACCTGAGAATAAAGGCAAAAAAATTGTGGTACTGTTACCGGATACAGGGGAAAGATATATTTCAACAGCATTATTTGAATAAGAACTTGATAAGAAATTCTTTAGGAAATCATAAGTTGATTCGGCATAGGAACTGTAGTACTCTTAATTTGTTGGAGGTGCAGAACTTATGCCGAAAAAATATCAAATTTTAAGTGGATTTACGTTAAAATGGATTGCAATAATCAGTATGTTGATTGATCATTTTGGTTCTATTATTATGGATGGTGTTATAGCACCATATAGAACTGATGGATTCATCACTTTCACAGCAGATATGCCTTTTATCGTTAGGAATGCATATATGATAAAAAGTATTTGTGAAGCACTGGGAAGTATTGCGTTTCCTATCTTTTGTTTCCTGATTGTCGAGGGTGTGATTCATACCCGCAACATCATTCGTTATGGAATTTG
Source organism: uncultured Lachnospiraceae bacterium (assembly GCA_964571145.1). Classification (GTDB taxonomy): domain Bacteria; phylum Bacillota; class Clostridia; order Lachnospirales; family Lachnospiraceae; genus Suilimivivens. Next base: position 4,090 of record CAZNAP010000040.1, read on the forward strand.
CATGGGCATCTTTGCACTGTTATCTGAAATTCCCTATGATTTTTCGCATTACGGAGAACTGTTCAGATTTTCCTTGCAAAACGTCATGTTTACTCTGTGTGTCGGGATATTTACTTTATTTATCTTACATAAAATAGAACTTAGCTTTGAAAATAACAAGGCTAAATATGTCACGCTTACTACAATGACAATAATGGGCGGAATGATTTTGGCCTTCTTGGTAAGGGGAGAGTATGTATTCTTAGGTGTTTTAGCGATGTCACTGCTTTATCTCCTGCGGAAAAAGGGATATTGGCAGTTACTGGGTTTTGCACCGTTGCTGGTGGCATCTCCTTGGATTGTACTGGCTGCTATTCCGGTACTGCTTTATAACGGACAACGCGGAAAAGGCTCCAAGTACTTTTTCTACTTCTTTTATCCTGCACATTTTCTGCTTTATGCAGGAATTGCAGCTTGGCTTTCGGCTCGCGTAATTGGTGGCTAAGCACCGAGTGACTAAGCACTAAGTAACTAGACTAGTCCAGAAAATAGTTCGTTATCATATCATTAATCGCGGGTGCGTTTTCGTGATTGATGCCATGTCCTGTATTTGGGAAAAAGACGGTATTCATGTAATAACGTTCCTGAATTTCGCGTCCACCTAAAAGGCTGAATGGATCAGCTTCTCCGATTAAGTATTTGCTTTTATCTCTGATTTGAGCAATTTCCTTATCTAAGAATCCGGGCGTTTTATGATTCATCATGGCACCATTGTTAAACCCTTTCATGACGGCTGTAAAATGTGCCATAATCAGGGGATTTTCTGTAAAAGCAGCACTGTTTTGGCCGCTCATTTTGGTGAGCAGCTTCGCAATGTTTTTTTGAGTGGGAAAAAGCGCCTCTGGAAGGAAAATCTTCATCATGGTTTTCATTGGACCGCCCCCGGTACTGACTGGTACAGTAGCTGCCATGCAAAGTATTTTTCGTACACGGTCAGGGCGCTTTAGAGCATAGTACTGTGCCAGATAACCACCATGCGATACGCCGGCTATATTTACCTGCTCCAAATGAAAGTAATCTAAAATCTGGTCAATCCATATTTCGTCTGAAAAATCTTTGTTATAATTCTCGTTTGGTATACTTTTCCCAGGACCGCCTATGGTATCTACTGCATATAGGCGGAAATTTTTTGCCAAAAACTGAGCATTGTAAATCCACATCAGTGCAGAATCATCACCTACACCGTGAAACATTACCAGTGGAATCGAGTTTGTACTGCCGCAGACATTTACATGGGTTATGCCGTAGGATGTTGGTACATCCACTTGCTCAACCGGTGTATCCCAAGCTGCCAGTAATTGCTCATATGTTTCCCATATTTGTTCTTGTGCTTTTTGACTCTTATAAACTTTCATTTTTAAAATCCTTTCATCGTTGAGTCTAGTCACTCGAATAGTCACTCGGATAAGCACCGCGTGACTAAGCACCGAGCGACTAGTGATTCTTAGTGTGTTGTTTATAAAGCATTTCCCTAATTATCTTAGGTGGTTTTTATACGGCGAAAAAAGTCTTTGATATTTTGATCAATTTCAAGTGCAGTATATGAAATGATTTCATCATTCAGTTCCACGCCGATACAGTTTTTTTGAAAAGCAAAGTAGACAATAGAGTAGTATTGTTCTGCCAACAAGGCAGGGTCGTTATCTTTGATAAACCCTCTTTCTATCATTTGCTGAAAAGCCCTTGTTTGTTGCTGTAAGGGAAGTGTAAATACGATTCTTTGATAGGCTTCATATGCTTTGGCATCAGACATGCGCTCCAGGGTAAGCATGGAAATAATTTTAAATACAGTGGGATGCAGCAGATAAAGAACAAGTAAGCCCACTGCAACTTTACCCATTGCTTCTTCTGATACAGCTTCGGTTTTAGCAAACTGTTCATCGAAAGTAATGGTTTTGGCCTGAATCAGAGCATCTACTTTTTCTAATAGAGAATCCATAATTGCCTGTTTATTTTTAAAATGATAATAAATACTGCTTTCTCGAAATCCCAGTTGTTTACAGATATCTCTGATTGATACAGCGGTATAACCATATTTGGAAAAGAGTTCCAGTGCAATTTCTTCAATTCGCTCTTTGGTATCGGTTGGATTTTTCATGAATCAGTACCCTTCTCATAACTGCATATTAATAACTTAACAGTTGTTAAGTGAAATTATAACTTAACAGTCGTTAAGTTGTCAATAGCATTCTTATAACAAGAAATTTCTTTTATATGTTTTCCTGAAATTAAGAAATTTTCTTTATAAGGTTTACTTTATTGGTATTAGTCGATATAATTTACTTTGTGAGATTTTATACATAGTAGGAGACTGATACAGTCATGATTACAGCGGCACACATTACCAAGAAATATGGAAAAACGCAAGTTTTAAAAGATATCAGTTTCCAAGTAGCGGCTGGTGAACGAGTTGCTATTGTGGGGAATAATGGTTGTGGTAAGACAACGCTCATGCAAATTCTTGCAGGGATTCAGAAACCGGATTCCGGGGAGTTATTGTATTTTAATAAAAATGCAATTAGCAGAAAACAGACTTTTCGTGAGTTGTGCGGCTATGTTCCACAGGATAATCCATTGATGGAAGACTTGACAGTTAAGGATAATTTGAAATTATGGGCAGCTGCAGCAGGCAAGGATTATCAAAATCTAATTGATTTCTTTGATCTGCAACCTATGATGAAGAAGAAGGTTAAGCAATTGTCAGGTGGAATGAAACGCCGCTTGAGCATTGCCTGTGCATTAATTGGATGGCCACCGGTGTTGCTTATGGATGAACCCACTAGTGCACTAGACATATTTTATAAGGAAAGTATTAGAAAATTAATGAAGGAATACCAAGAATTAAACGGAATTCTACTGATTACGACACATGACGAGATGGAAATTAGGGAATGTGACAGGTGTTTAGTGATGGCAGAAGGCCGATTAAGTGAATACCAAAAGGGAGAAAGGGAGTAGAAATGAACGAAGAAGAAAGAAAACCCATAGGTTATGATCCTATGACAGGAGAACCGATTTTTGAAGCACCACAGGAAACAGCACCACAGCCGGAGGTAACACCACAACCTGAAGTGACACCTCAGCCGGAGACCAGAAAGCCAATTGGCTTTGATCCTATGACGGGACAGCCAATTTACGAGCAGCCAACACCGCAGCCGCAGCCAACACCGCAGCCGCAGCCGGCTTACAGCCCGATTCCGCAGGATAAACCTGAGAAAAAAAGTTCAGCTGGTTTAATCATTGCAATTGTTGTGATTTTATTGGCAATTATCGGTGTAGTAATTGTTGCAATTATGAGTGGCGTATTTTCAAGCAAAAATGACAAAGTGCTCAAGGCTACGATCAATACGTTTAGCGATTCCAGCCAGTTGATTAAAGATTTGAATGTATCTGAAATAATGCAGTCAGATCGTTATTCTATGGCATTTGAATTGAATGATAATGGTGATACCTATGATGTGACGTATGCGAAAAAAGGATCCGAACAACAGGCATATGGAAGCTTACCGATTTATGGGTATGGGGATATTGACTTTGTCGCAGAATTGAACAAGAAAGAATTGAAACTGAGCGTTCCTATGTTGACAGACTACTTGTTTGTCTATAACTACACAGAAGACGCAGAAGGTTGGATTGTTGACCAACTGGGTGAGGAAGGTGTGAAAAGTCTTAATACATCACTGTCTTCATTAACTTCAACCAGCGAAAGTAAAAAGATGCAAAAAGAATTAATGTCAGTTCTTGAGAAAGAATATAAGGACATTGAAGTTGAAAGTGTTGATAAGGAATCTTTTGAAGTAGATGGAAAAGACAGAAAATGTGCTGGTTACACAATGGAAATCACAAGCGAAAATATCGAAAATGTGTTAGATGGCATGGAACAGATTTACGAAGAGTATTATGGTGAACTGTTTGAAGAAATGGGCATGAGTGTAGAAGACGTGTTCGCCGATACAAGAAGCGACTTGGAATACATGGACGATATTGAGTTGACATTCTACATATATAAAAATAAGCTTGCTTGTATTCGCATTGGAATAGATGGAGAAGAGGGAGATATTCGTTTCCTTGGCGGTTCTAGAAGAACTGAAAATATCGAATTTGTATCAGATGATGAAGTGGCGATTGCAGTAGAGGGTTCTACGAAGAAAAATGTAGAACAAATTACGATTACAGGCGAATATGACGAAGTGCTGGAGATTGAGTACGACACCAAATCGCGAGAATTGTCATTAACATATGATGACGGTTATGACAGCTTTTCTTGTGATGCATTAATTGAGTCTGACAAGAATGGACTTACAGTTACTGTTGATGAATTTACAGATGCTGACGGATATTATACTTTTGACGGAAGCTTATCTATCAGTAAAGATACAGAGTTTGAAGAACTGAGCGGAGACGAGTTTGATGTCGGAAATGCAGATGAGTCTGAATGGGAAGATTTAATCATAGAATTAGGATTATATTAAAATGAAAGCTATTTACACTTATTTTGTTCTGGAACTAAAAAAAGGGTTCAGACTATCCCTGCGGACGCTGGGAAGCATGTTAGTAATGCTGATTATGCTGATTGCCGGTACTTTTCTGGTAAGTCATTTCGTATTTCAGTCTACAGTATTTGAAAAACTGAATGTGGGAATGGTGATTCCGAAGGAGGAAGGCGAAACCAGGCTAATCAGTCAGGTCATGTCTGCTATGGAAAGTGTAAACAGCATATGTGAATTTAGTTATTTGGAACAAGAAGAAGCACTGATCAAGTTGGAGGCGGGCGAATTACAGGCTGTAATCAGCCTGCCGGACAGCTTTTATCAGGATGTATATACTGGAATAAATACACCGGCAACGGTGTATTTTCCATATAACAGCAATTTAAATCAGTTGATTTTTAAAGAATTGATACTGGATGGAGTTTCTATCTTGCAAACCTCAGAATCTGCAGTCTATGCATTCTTGGATGTTGCAAATGACCAAGAGCTGCTGGTGGAGCCGGGTTTGCTTGGCGATGTCATAGCCATGACTTATATAAAAACAGCTTTTAATAGAGGCCACATTTTTAATGAGACAATGCTGTCTTCCATGGGAAGCTTTGGAATTTATGAGTATTATTTTGCAGCGGCTATGACTATTATGTTGTTATTATGTGGTCTGAATTACGGCTATTTCTATAAAAAGGAAAATAAAGCCGTTGAGCAGAAATTAAAGATTTATGGATTGACGAAGTGGAAACAGGGATTGGTTAAAGTAGCGGTTATGACCTTCTTCCTGTGGATATTTGGAACGGCATTATATTTTGCAGGCTGTTTGATTTCCAGAGTCTTAGAAATAGACTTATTGTGGTTTGATAGTGGGATGTTTGGGTATTTGCTTCCACTATGCTTCGGAATTGCAGCTTTTTTTCATTTGATATATCAACTGGGAAAAGACGGTATGCAGGGAGCGGTACTGTTATTACTTTTGACAATCGGAATGATACTATGTTCCGGAGCCGTGATTCCTATAGCCTATTTACCAAAAATCGTAGGAAGTATCGGACAATGGCTGCCATTGACTTTTTGGAATCAATATTGTGCCCAAGCACTTTTTGATGTGATTGGCTGGCAGGAAATAGGAATTGGAGTCGGAATCGGCTTCTTGGAGTATGGAATAGGAGAACTTGTGTCATGGCGAAGTTCATAGTCTGGTATCAACTGCAGCTAAAAGACTGGTGCCGAAAACCTGCGTGTTGGCTGGAACTGGTCGGCATGCTGCTATTAGTTATTTTAATACAGAACATTCAGTTACCAACAGGCGATAATACTGCTGTTGGTTTATTTTGTATAGATGAAAGTGTGACTAAGGAATTATTAGAACAACCGGAACTTTCGGAAAGTACGTTTGAGTTTTATGAGTATCATGACCAAGCGGCTATGGAAGAAGATGTGGTAACCGGAAAGTTGGAATGTGGATTTGCTTTTGAAGAAGATTTTGTGAAAAATTGGGAAGAGGGTAAAATTGACCGTACCATTACTTATTTTAGTACACCCTTAACAACGAAAGGGTATGTGGCACAAGAAACTATCTTTGCAATATTACTAAAGCAGTACAGTGACCAGATGATGGAGCGGCAGGCTTCGGAGGTTTTTGCAGAACCTGATGCAGATACAGTTGCACAACTTTCAAAATGGAATGAGGCATATCTGAACAGTGATGCAATTTTTGATATTCAAATAGAAACCGTGGAGCAGGAAGCAATTCATGTGATTGAAAATAAGGTGTATCCGGTGCAGGGAATTATTAGCATGATTATATTCATGACGATGCTGATGAATGGAGCAGGTATACTTGGTAATCAGAAACAAAAAGTGGCAGGAGCATTAGATAGAAGAAATCAAGCAATATTTGCTTATACAAATAATATAGCAGTTGCAACGTTAGAGGCAGTAGTAGGATTAGCAATTATCCTGGTACGGGGCAATCATAGAGGCGTTATAACAGAGTTAATAGCCATGGTAGGTTTGATTGTGATTAGTTCAATTTGGGTATTATTGTTTGGACGATTTTTTCAAAATGAAATTACATTTGCAAGTACTACACTGGCGATTATCTTGGTTAACCTAATTATTTGCCCTGTTTTCATTAATTTAGCTCAGTATGTGCCGGTACTTAGGTATCTATCCTGCTGTTTCCCAGTTGGAATTTATTTATTCTTTTAGATACTAGACTACAAATGACAGAATGTGCAAAAATATACTAGTCGTTCGGATAAACACCGAGCGACTAATAAAGATATGGAGTGAAATAGAATCATGGAACTATATAAAGGCCGCCCGGAAACAACAACGGGAAGAGAAGAAAAGGAAATACGTGTTTATGATTTGCTGGATGAGTTAGGAATTAATTATTTGAGGACTGACCATGAGCATGCAGATACCATGGAAGCCTGCCATGAAATTGATCAAGTGTTGGAGGTTTTAATCTGCAAAAATTTGTTTTTGTGTAATCGGCAACAAACCAATTTTTATTTATTGATGATGCCGGGAAACAAACCCTTTAAAACAAAAGAACTATCGTCGCAAATCGGAAGTGCCAGACTGTCTTTTGGCTCGGAAGAATATATGGAAAAGTATTTAGATATTCGCCCCGGCGCAGTCAGTATAATGGGACTGATGAATGACAAAGAAAATCATGTACAGCTTCTGGTAGATGAAGACGTCATTAAAGGCGAATTCCTGGGGTGCCATCCCTGTGTCAATACTTCAAGTTTAAAGCTCGCTACAAAAGAGGTTTTTGAGAAGTTTTTACCAAGAGTGCATCATGAACCGATATTTGTACATTTGGTTGGGGAGGATTGAATGAGCAAAATTATTTTTTTAGACATTGATGGAGTATTAAACTCAAATTTCTGGAATGGAGAACATCAGCGGGAGATTAGTGATGGTACTTTAATTGATTTGGAAAAGGTGAAGTTACTTCGTCAGATTATCGACAAGACAGATGCAAAAATTGTCTTACATTCAGGATGGAGATTTTGGTTTGACAGTGATGCCAAGCCGATTCGCAAAGAAGCCTTGAGGCTGGTGGGAATGCTTGAACAGGAGAAACTTGGAATATATGATGTGACACCTGACTTTTCCACAGAAGAAATTAAGCGAACCAGAAAATTCAGTCTGGTAAAAGCGTCAGAAATTTTGGCTTGGGTGGAAGCGCATCCTGAAGTAAGCAGTTGGATCGTACTTGACGATTTGGATTTACATAGTGAAGAAATTGAGAAGCATCAAATCAAAACAAATCAGGAAACAGGATTGACACAAGAGAATGTGGAACAGGCAATTAGGCTTCTTCAATGTCCCATATTGTGAAAAAAAAGAGGAATTCATGTTTATAGGCTCTATAACGAACACTGGTTGAGGTATCGGTTTCTTTATATTTAGTCACAGTACGGGTTTTAGTGGTATCAGTTTCGGAGTCGGTATATGTTTCCTCGGTTTTATATGCTTCCAGATTGTCATATACAGTTACAGGATAATAGAGGTCGTGCTCATCATTTTTGGACACACTGCCTTCTATGGCGACTTTATAGATGATATCATCTGCATCTTCATAGTAGTAATTATATCTGAAAATATCAGGGATAGGAGAAGCATCCTGAACATCATAATCCAGATATTCCCAGTCATCTTGAATAATATCATTGGATTCCAACTTTGAAAGAATTGTGCTACGTGTCTTTTCCGTAACACAGGCTGTCAGGCATATGCTCATTAAAATCAGGGTGATGGCTGGTATTATAGTCCTTTTCATAGATGCATTCACTTTCTTTAGTGTTAAAATGTAGATGATATTTTGAGTATAGCTAATAGCACAACTATACACAATCCGAAAAGTGGAGGATAAATCAATGTATCTGTATCATTACTATGATAAAACAGTTGGTCCATTCGTAAACTTATCAGACTTACCTATGGAAGAAGCAAAGGAAGTTTTGGCAGAAATTAAGAAAAACAAGCCAGACTCGTTTGGTGCGCAGAGAAATGATGATTACATTGAAACCAGACTCTACTTTGAAGAAATTCTTAGAAATGAATTTATCAAAAAGGGTGGGAATATTCAGCGAAAAGCACCACATTACATGGTAGTGGAACAATGTGACTGGCTCAGTACCTGGTTTGAAAATTCCGCATGTATCCGTATTCCGATAGAGGAATTCGATTTATCTACAGTTTCTTTTACCTATGGAGATTCTCATCCTACATTCAGTGACAAGGTAAATGACGGAAAAGAATATAGGAAAAAACTCTACACATATGAGGAAATCTTAGAAATTATTGATAAATATGGCTTACCACAAGTTTGGAATGCTGACGGGCAATTTGGACCGGAGCGTTATATAGAGGCACATATATGGAGTGACGAGACCATTAACAGATATAAAGGAAAAAACACATGGAGATAGCAGTACTGTCAGATATACACGGCAACTATATAGCATTACAAGCATGTATGGAATATGCCCTGAAAAAGGGGATTCATACATTTTTCTTTTTGGGTGATTATGTGGGCGAATTAGCCTATCCTCAAAGAACCATGAAGATGCTCATGCAGATAAAGCAGCAGTATGAGTGTTACTTTGTCAGAGGGAATAAGGAAGATTATTGGCTGACATACCCAAAAAATCAAGAGTGGAAATGGAAGGAATATGATTCTGTTACAGGCTCGCTCTTGTATACGTATAACTGCCTGACAGATGAGGATATTCATTTCTTTGAAAGCCTTTCCCATGTTCAGGAGATTGTGATAGAGGACTTGCCGACTTTAACAATCTGCCACGGTTCACCTAACCGAACAAATGAAAAGCTCCTGCCGGGGGATGCAAAGACTCTGGAAATTATGGAAAAGAGTACGACATCCTATATTTTATGTGGACATACTCATATTCAGGACAAAATCACGCATCAGGGCAAAACCGTATTAAATGCCGGTTCCGTTGGAGTTTCCCTAAATAGTAATGGAAAAGCACAGTTCATGATTTTGCATGGTGAGGATGGAAGCTGGAGAGAAGAATTTATAAGCCTGGATTATGATGTTGAAAAAGTGATTGAAGAATTACATGAGTCAGGCCTAGATGTGAAGGCACCCTGCTGGTGCAAAGTAACAGAACATATGCTTCGAACAGGTAACATATCTCATGGAAGCGTTCTTGTACGGGCAATGGAATTATGCACCATAGAAACCGGGAAGTGCAACTGGCCGGATGTGCCTGAAAAATATATGGAACAGGCTGTTCGGGAAATACTTGGATAAGAAAAGAGTGAAGAAATGAGAAGGAATTTGAAACCAATATCCTGCAATTAGGTATAAAATGGGACGTGGTTTTTGACTGCATTTGCATGGACGACAAACACGCATTGCAGGATATTAAGGTTTTAACCAAAGTGACAAAACGATTAGTGGTTATTTCCACAGACTCAGTATATGACCCCAAGCGAAAGCAGAGTCCACAAAGTGAAGAAGGATGTTTCCCTGAGCACAGTCGTGAAAAGGACTTACAGGAGCACATTCTGCAGGGGAAAACACTTTCGCTTGTAGCCGGAGGTATCTACCTGATTCAGCCAATCTATGTAGATGATTTGGCCCAGGTAATGTTGGACTGCGTAAAAAATACAAAAACTTTCAATCAGATATTTTGTATTGGCGGACCGGATGTAATTGAAAATAAAACTTATTATGAAATCCTTGGAGAATTACTGGGTGTGCCTGTTAAAATAAAAGAAATTCCTCTGGAGGGATATATAGATTTACATCCGGAATTTGCAGGGCATCTTTGCCATCGTATGTACGACTTGAGCAAACTCCAACAGACAGGAGTGCCGCTGCCTACTACCGGAATAAGGGAAGGATTAAAGAGTTGTTATTAGAAGGTGTCGCATATGTGTACTTTTGCGAAATATTAATTTCCCTGTTGCGCAAAGCATGGTATAATTATAGAAAATTACATTGAAAGGGCACAGAGTTTTACCCGTTGCAGATGCATGGTTAAGTACTGCTTTTGTAAGAGAGACGGGGAAAACAACTGGAATGGCTTTAAATTACATGAGAATTATATCGGATACCAGGGATAAGAGAAGAAATCAAGGAAGAAAAACGGGTAAAAAGCTTTGATTAAGAGGAATTACCCTAGTTATTTTAAGAAAGACTAAAAATCAAAGAATAAAGACGGGTAATATGTAGGCGATAGACAGAAATTACCGGATTTGTCTCGAGCTATCAATGTCTAATATCGAATTTTGAGGTGCCATGGATAACTCAAGGTAATATATCCGTAATTTGTCTAATATCGAATCCAGATTGTCTAGTCACTCAGGCGACTAGACACCCGAGTGACTAATCTTGAATGAGGTTGACTTATGGACAAAGAACTGCACTATGACAGAGGATTTTTTGAATTTTCGGAAAATATGCAGCATTTAACAGATACAGTAGAGAGCAGTGTTGAGAAAGTGCGTGGAGCAGTTGCAGCAATTGCTGATACGTTTGAAATTGGCAAAATGACCTTGACGCTGAATGCTCCGTCTTCGCCCTTTATGCCCGGCGGTGAGAGCGGAACAAAAATCATCTATGATTGGAATGGAGCACTGGAGGAAACTTCTTTTGTGCTAGAAGTCGAGACAGGAGAAAAGGGAACTGCACGTGCCAGCTTTTATCCGCGTAAAGATGTGGAATGGAGTCAAAATACAAAATCTTTTCTTCAACTGGTGGGGTACTATGCAATTGCTGACGTAGGAAGCAGCCGTAAAGGCGAACTGCTTAGACAATCTATTATGACTGACCTGCAAACCGGTATTGCCAATTTAAATGGCTATATGAAGAAGGGGCAGGAACTTCTTAATAACGGAACACTGAAATCCTATACTTCCCTTTACTTCAATATTAGAAATTTTAAATATGTAAATAGTACAATCGGCTATATGGGTGGTACGCAAGTATTGACTGCTTATGCGAATAAGTTAAAAGCTTTTACGAATTCTGAGGAAATTGTTTCAAGGCTTGGTGGAGATAATTTTGTGGCTCTGATTCAAAATGACAGAATGAGCGATTCCTTAAAACTGATTCAGTCAATGGAAATAGAAATGGAGTATCGTGACGAAAAGAAGTTATTTGCGTTTGGTGCGACTGTAGGTGCTTATCAAATTCCCGCTAACATCAATATGATGGGTGAAGTCATGATGGGCGCTTCCATTGCTTATCAAAAAGCGAAAAGCAGTCAACAGCCAATTGTGTACTTTTCGCAGGAAATGTTTCAGACTTCCATGCAGGAAAAGGAAGTATTGGTGAAATTTGCGCAGGCATTAGCCAATGGAGAATATATTGTTTATTATCAGCCCAAAATAAACCTGAAAAACAATTCTATTATGGGCGCAGAAGTTCTTGCCAGATGGAATGAAAACGGAACAATTCATAGTCCTGCATATTTTATCCCGGCATTGGAAACGGACGGTACAATTTGTAAGCTTGACTTTTATATGTTGGATTGTGCATGCAAAAAAATTCGTAAATGGATTGATGCAGGACAAGAGCCTATTGGACTGTCCGTCAACTTTTCCAGATGGCATTTGCGAAATCCGAATTTTGTGGAGGATATTTTGGCAGTTCTACACAGAAATCAGGTTCCGGGACAGTATATAGAAATAGAAGTGACTGAAACAGTCAACAACGAAGACTTTAAAACACTATTGACTGCTATTGATAAATTAAAAGAAGAGGGGATATCGGTATCGATAGATGATTTTGGAACAGGTTATTCCTCATTGACTATGCTGAGACAGGTTCCGGCGGATATCCTTAAAATGGACAAGTCCTTTTTAAATGAAGAAATTCATGAACGGGATAAGAAAATGCTGGATCACATTGTCGGTATGGCGAAAGATTTATCTATGAAAGTATTGGCAGAAGGTGTAGAAAACAGTGTGCAGCGGGATTACTTATGCAGTATTGGTTGTGATGCCGCACAGGGATTTTTATATGATCAACCGTTACCGGAGGCAGAATTTGACAATCGCTTGAAGACGAATTTCAAGTACGAGGTGTAGAAAGAAGGTCTTTATGGGAAAAACAGATGTAACGCATCGAAAAGCAAAGTGCAGGCTTCATGTAGTCAATGAACAGGGATTACCTGTGGCGAATGCAAAATTGCGATTAAAGCAGACTAACCATGAATTTTTATTTGGATGTGGTGCATTTGATACACTTCCTTATACCAGTCCAGCTGACGGAGAGAATCTCTCTTTTTTAGAAGATAGAATTCAAAAATGGCTGAGCATCTACAACTATGGAACAATTCCTTTTTATTGGGGCGGGTTTGAACCGAAAGAAGGACAGCCGGAAACCGAAAGCAGAATGAAAGCGGCGAAGTTTTTGAACAGTCATCATGTGAAGGTGAAAGGCCATCCGCTTTGCTGGCATACCTCTTGCGCAGACTGGTTGATGCAGTATGATAATCAAACAATTTTAAAGAAACAGCTGGATAGAATTAACCGTGATGTAACTGACTTTAAGGGCACAGTAGACATGTGGGATGTCATTAACGAAGTGGTCATTATGCCTATTTTTGATAAATACGATAATGCAATTACCAGAGTATGCAAGGATATTGGACGTGTTTCTATTATTAAGGAAGTGTTTGCAGCAGCTAAGGCAGCAAATCCAGATGCAGTCCTGTTACTGAATGATTTTAATACCTCCATATCTTATGAGATTTTAATCGATGGCTGTCTGGAAGCGGGCGTGCCCATCAGCGCAATAGGAATTCAGTCTCATCAACACCAAGGGTATTGGGGTGCGGAGAAACTGGAACAGGTGCTGGAGCGATATGAACATTTTGGTTTACCGATTCATTTCACAGAAAACACTTTAATTTCAGGCACATTGATTCCGCCGGAAATCGAAGATTTAAATGATTTTCAGGTAAAAGAATGGCCATCCACACCAGAGCTGGAAGAAAGACAAAAGCAGCAGATGGAGGAAATGTATCGTATTCTCTTTAGTCATCCGCAGGTTCAGGCAATTACAGGATGGGATTTTGCTGATGGTGCGTGGCTTAATGCACCAAGTGGCGTGATTCGTAAGAATAATAGCGTGAAACCCGCGTATGAGATGTTACGAAGTCTAATTAAGGGCGAGTGGTGGACGGATTGTGAAATCATCACAGATACAAATGGATTTGTGGAAGTGGAAGGTTTTAAAGGAACCTATCAGTTGATTTCAGAAGCAGGAAAAGGAAACATGGAATTAGCAGCCGGAGTAAAAGAACAGCAGCTTACTATAAAGTAAGTCTTTTGAAAATTCCTACACGAGTCAGCAGAAGATGATTGAAAGGCATGGGTATTGGAGTGAAAATAGTAGTTATTGACGGACAGGGTGGAAATGTAGGCCGCATGTTAATAGAGCGTTTGGTAAAAAGAAATGCAGAAGCGCAGATTGTCGCAGTCGGAACCAATAGTATTGCAACAGCAAATATGCTAAAAGCAGGTGTCAGGCTGGGGGCAACAGGTGAAAATGCAACAATTGTGAATGTCCGAGATGCTGACTATATAGTGGGACCAATCGGAATCGTTGTAGCAGATTCGTTGTTAGGCGAGATTACACCGGCTATGGCGGTTGCAGTAGGCAGCAGTGCTGCTAAGAAAATTCTGATTCCAAGCTTGAAATGCAATAATTATGTTGTAGGAACAAAAGAAATTACATTAGACAAGCTAATTGATTTAGCAATAGAGGAAATCAAGATAGAATCATAGCTGATTCCCGTATAATTTATTCTGATTATTTGCATACTATCCATATAAAACGGAGGTATTTAAATATGATGGATAACGGAATTGGAAATGTAGGTGTCAACGGTAACATGCCATCGGCATTGGGCATCGCTGTGCTGATGAATGATCGTGTTAAGGCTGATTTTGACAACTTAAGTGAAACGGAAAAGGAACACATTATCTTGAAATGTAAGGACGCGAAATCCAAGGCGGAAATGGACCGGATTATTGATTCAATTTCACCACCTGGAAGCATAGGAAATGCATACAAAAGAAGCTAAGGTTTTGCTATCATCACTAAACGGTATGAATATATACAGAGGATGTACACATGGCTGTATCTATTGTGATTCTCGGAGTAAATGTTATCAAATGGATTTTCCATTTGAAGATGTTGAAGTGAAGGAAAATGCGCCTGCTCTTTTGGAGAAGGCACTGCGCTCTAAACGAAGGCGGTGTATGATTGGCACCGGAAGCATGACGGATCCGTATATGCATTGCGAAGAACAGCTTAAAATGATGCGAAGATGTTTGGAACTGATTGACCAATATGAATTTGGAGTTGCAGTACAAACAAAGTCAGACCGTATTTTACGAGATTTGGATTTACTGAAAAGAATAAATGAGAAAACCAAAGCTGTGGTACAGATAACACTTACAACTTATGACGAAGAGTTGTGTAAAATTTTAGAACCTAATGTCTGTACGACAAGCCGCAGGGCACAGGTACTGAATACTATGCGGGATAATGGGATTCCGACAGTTGTTTGGCTGGATCCTATTCTCCCTTTTATTAATGATACTGAAGAAAATCTACGAGGCATTCTGTCCTATTGTGTGGAAGCTAAGGTACATGGTATCATTTGCTTTGGTATGGGGCTCACCTTAAGAGAGGGAAACAGAGAATACTTTTATGAGAAACTGGATGAGCATTTTCCTGGATTAAAGCGAAAATACCAAAAAAAATATGGGTTGGCATATGAGATTTCATCAGAGCATAATAAGGAATTAATGAAGATTTTTTATGAAGTATGCAGGGAGCATGGAATCGAAAGTAATCCTGATAAAAATTTTCAATATCTACATGCTTTTGAAGATAAGACAGCAGGTGAGCAGCTGAGTTTATTTTAGTCACTGGATGAGTAAAAATCGGAAACAAGCACGAGTTACATAGAAATGAGGATTTAGTGTGAAAGAAAGTAAATTAAACCAAAAACGTGGTTTAGACACAAAAAGAAGGTTCACCTAGTGAACCATTTTAAGAGTATTCCCACCTTGGTAAAACGAGGCGCACCTGCACATCAATAACAAACGGGTGGGTGCATCTGATAATGATGCCGGGATGCCTTAGAATTAATTGTATTGTAACACGAAAACCAGAAAGTGTGAACCACTTTCATTACTATTTGTGCCGCGCCCGAAGGCGCGCGGAATGGAGATTAGTATGATGATGCCAAAGAGTATTTTGGCTGGATTAATGGTGAGCCTGCTGCT
>CAZNAP010000041.1:0-19521 GCA_964571145.1 uncultured Lachnospiraceae bacterium
CATATTTCATAAATTTTCGTGCAATTCTTATATTTTTTCAGATTTCTTAGTTTAAATTTCTCATGTTAACTTTATTCTCTCATCTTATTCTTCTGTTGACTAGCCAGTCAATATATGGTATCCTGTCATTGACCAACGAGTCAACGCAGAGATGATAGGGGGACGCAATCAATGAACGACGCCTTTTTCAAATTACCGGAGGACAAACAAAGCCTGATTCTTTATATCGGCACCAAAGAATTTGCCGCTAAACCCTTTGTGGAAGTCAGTACAGATGCGATTACACAAAATTGCGGTATCTCGAAAGGATTGCTATTTCATTATTTTGAAAATAAAGCAAATTTTTATTTATATTGCTTAGAGAAATCCATACAACAACTGACTGTCCCTACCGCTGTCCATACAGAAGGGAACTTCTACGATCTTCTTTTTGAAAGTCTGGATGACAAAATCAGGCTTTGCAATACTTATCCCAACGAAACACACCTGGTCAATATGGCCTCCCGGGAAACGCATGCTTCTGTTAAAGAGGGAAAAGACCTGATTCTGGGGAAATATATGTTAGAAGCAAAACAATCTTCTGCCGCAATTTATGCACGAGTTCTCAGTAAACTCAACTTGAAGGAACCCGAGAATCCAAAAGTAGCAGAAGGATTGATTCTGTATACGTCAGCAATTATCAGCAAATATTTGACAATCTACCAAAATTCACCGGATGGTTTTTTTGAAAATATCGAACTTATCAAACTGGAATTAAAAGAATATCTTGACTTGATGCTGGAAGGTATTGTAGCAAAACAATAAAATCAAGTGTAAAAAATACAAATAGGAAAACAGAGAGGTTTACTATGAAAAAAATTGGACTACTAAAAGCATTGTCACTATGCAGTTCTTACCCCAAAATGTCACCTGCGAAACGGCAAGAAGTTCAACAGCAGCGCCTACGTGAAATGGTTTTGCATGCCAAATCTTGCAGTCCCTACTATGCCAAATTATACGAGAATCTGCCAAAAAACTTTGCTCTATCAGACATTCCAACAACTGATAAGCTGACTTTGATGAAACATTTTGATGAATGGATTACTGATTCGGATGTGACGCTGGCAGATGCAAATAAATTCATGGAAAATCTGGACAACATCGGACGTAAATTCAAGAAGAAATATATGGTTTTTACTACCAGTGGTTCTACCGGAAATCCCTTGGTTGCACTTTGTGATTCTACCACCAGCAATATGATGACCGCCATTAATGTACTGCGCACCTATGCACGCAAAGAGGATTTGAAAAGTTTTATGTCAAAGGGAGGCAAGACAGTCGGTGTTTTTGCCACCGGTGGTTTTTATCTGGGCAACAGCTCGGTGCGTTCACGTCTCCTTGCTATGCCTTGGAAAAAGAAGCAGATGATGGTGACCAGCTCCCTTCTGCCTACGGACCAAATAGTACAACAATTGAATGCTTTTCAGCCTCAGATGTTAGGTGGCTATCCTTCCACACTGGAATTGCTGATTGATGAAGTGCAAAAAGGAAATCTTCATATCAATCCTGTGATTGTTATGACCGGAGGAGAATATTTATCAGATGCTTTGCGGGCAAGACTTTCTGCTGCGTTTCACTGTTATGTACAAACAGCCTATGCTTGCACGGAAGGTGGCACGATGGCCTGTGAATGCAGGAACCAACACTTTCACATCAATGATGACTGGGTCATTGTTGAGCCGGTGGATCAGAATAACAATCCGGTTCCTGACGGCGTCCTTTCAGATAAGATTCTGTTAACTAATCTCTTTGATTTTACGCAGCCCTTTATTCGTTATGAAGTGACCGATCGAATTATCATGCATCATGATGCTTGTCCTTGTGGCAATTCTTCACCTTGGATTTCTATTGAAGGTCGAACCGATGATGTAACCGAATTTGTACAGAATGGGCAAGTCATCAAGATGGCTCCCTTGGCTATTTATCCTGTTTTAAAAGAGGTACATGAAATCAGACGGTTTCAAGTTTTGGTTTATCCGGAAAACAAGATTCTCCTTCGCTTGATTCCTACTGAGAATCAAGATAAGCAGGCAGTTTTTCAAAAAGCAGAACCCATTCTGCGTAGCTTCTTAAGTACCCATGGCATTCACGATGTGACGATTACACTGGATAATGAAGAACCAAAGCAACATGAAAAGAGTGGCAAATTCAAGCATATCATGAACTGCTGCCAATAAATTACTAGTCACTCAGCACCGAGTGACTAGTGACTAAGCTTTCACTGCATAGCGAAGCTTGGCAACGCGGGCTCTGGGGTTACGAATGCATTCTTCAGCTGAGGGGCGTATTACTTCTTCGGATATTTCACTGTAAAGGCCTTCTTTGTAAAAATACTTGAAAGATTTTTTGACTAATCTGTCCTCGCCCGAATGAAAAGTCAAGATGGCTACGCGGCCGTTTTTGTTCAAAACCGTCGGCAATTTCTCCAGTAATTGCTCCAATACTTCGAATTCGCTGTTCACATCGATGCGCAATGCCTGAAAGGTACGCTGACAGGACTTCTTCACGATATCCCTAGCCTGTTCACCCTTCAAAAAAGAAAGTGTTTCTTCTATAATAAGGCGAAGCTGAGTAGTGGTTGCTATTTTAGTTCCTTTTTTCCTAGCATTAACGACGGCTTTGGCAATTTCTTCAGCATATGGCTCATCTGCATTTTCAATGAGCATACCTGCCAACTCATCTTTTGAAATATTCTGTAGCCGCTCCGCTGCCGAAATGCCTTTTTGTGGATTCAAGCGCAAATCCAGCGGTCCTTCCTTCTTATAGGAGAAACCTCTGTCCGGATTGTCAATCTGCATAGAAGAAACACCCAAATCAGCCAACACGAAATCAAAGCAGCCTGCTTCCTGTGCCACGGTATCAATCATGGCAAAATTCCTATGCCAAATCGTCAGTTTATCTTCTCCATATCCTAAATTTTTCAGGCGTTCTTCGGTTTTAACCGACTCAATCGGATCCACATCCATGGCATTTAAATGGCCAGAACCATTTAGTTGTTTCAACATTTCCAATGTATGTCCGCCATATCCCAAAGTACAATCCAGTCCTGTCTGTCCCGGCTTAATTTGAAGAATCTCCAGAATTTCTTTTACACAAATGGAAAGATGCATGCCGGCCGGAGTGCTGCCTTTTTGAATCACTTTATTGACGGTATCAGCATATTTATCCGGTTGGTGCTCTTTGTATTTTTCTTCAAAAGTCTTGGGATGTGTTCCGCTGTATCTTTTACGACGCTTATGTTCCTGTTCCACTGGTTACCCTCTTTCTTATCTAAATGATTGCTTAATATAGTTATCTATTTTGATTGCTTCTCTAGTATAACATATCTTTTCCTAATGTCATTTTCTATCTGATTTTTCTTTAAAATGCACTATATTATTTTAGTCGGACTTGTTGTATAATATTGTTACTATCCACCAAATATTACCTGCTTTTGGTGCGCCAAGGTGACGCAAAGAAAGGTTTGGACTACATATGTATGCCTGGGTAACTGATTTTTATTTGATTGGACTTCTCATATCCGTTCTATGTCTGCTACTGGTGATTTATCAGAAACCTTGCGTAGAGCAGGGTGTTGCTGCTATCATTATGATTTGTGGCGGCTTGATTTGGTTGGGATATTATGTACGATACACAGCAGATTCCATGGGACAGATTATGATCGGCACTAAGCTTAATTACGTCGGTGGAACAGCTGTTTTCTATTTTGTTGTATTGTTCTGTATCAAATATTATCGCTTAAAGCGGGTTATTATACTGAAACATATTCTGACAGCTGTCACGCTGTTCTTTTTGTTTGTCACCACCACGTTTGACCAAAATCAATTATATTATACCTCCTATCGTCTGGATACTTCCGGTCCGTTTCCCGAGCTTGTCAAAGAATATACGTTTTTACATACTTTATATACCGTTACGATTGCTGTTTACTGCCTTTTGGCCATTACTATTACAATTCTGGAAATGCGCAAAAAAAGTAAAATCAGTATCAACAAAAGTAGCAAAATCCTGTTACTGTTAACTGTACTTATCCCCGGAGCTTGTTATGTTGCGGAAAAGGTAATGGATCCCGTTCTGGACTTTCTCCCTTTTGCATTGCTGATATCGGAACTTTTTATTCTGTATTTACTGGGCACCGGTAAAATTTATGACGTTAACACGTTGGTCCGCGATTATGTATTTGATTCTATAGACGAGGCCATTATTGTGGTTGACCGCACCTATCGTTATCGCGAATCAAATAAGGAAGCACTGGATATTTTCCCTGTGCTGAACAATGCTTCAGTAGGAGATTCTATTGATCACATTTCACAGGAAATCTACGACCTTTTCATGCTTCCCGTACAAAAGGAAGGACATATTATTGAAAAAAATGACCGGATTTTTAAATCCAGAGTCAATAAAGTAATTGATAAGAATACAATCGGAGGCTTTGTATTATGGTTGCAGGATGTAACTGCCCAGCAGCAAAACATAAGACTTTTGACTAATTACCGAGAAGATTTGGTGCATGAAGTTGATAAGAAGACTGCACAGCTTCAGCGATTACAAGAACAGATGATTAATGGTTTTTCCGCGTTAGTCGAAAATAAGGACTTCATAACCGGTGGTCATATACAAAGAACCAGTGCCTATGTGGACGCCCTATCAAGAGAGTTGCGAAACGAAGGTATTTACCTAAGCATTCTCACCCCCTCTTTTTGTCAAAAACTGAAGCTGGTCGCACCGCTTCATGATATAGGTAAAATCTCTATACCAGATGATATTTTAGATAAACCGGCCAAGCTCACACCGGAAGAATTTGAAATAATCAAAACGCATTCCGAAACCGGTGCTAAAATTATCAGCAAGATTATGCCCGATCACGATGATATTGAATATCTGCAAACGGCCGAAAATGTAGCCAGATATCACCATGAAAAATGGAATGGAAAGGGATATCCCGCAGGACTTTTAGGCGAAGACATTCCCCTAGCTGCCCGCATTATGGCAATTGCCGATGTTTTTGATGCACTTGTATCGGAACGCCCCTACAAACCTGCTTTTACAATCAATGAAGCCTTTTCCATAATAGAGTCAGAATCCGGTGAACATTTTGACCCGCAAATCGTCAAAGCGTTCTTAAATATTAAGCAGGATATTATGAAACTGCATGAAACATTTGATGTAATTCAAAGCAATGTAGCTAGTAGTGAAACAGTGCAAACATCATAAAAAATCATCATAAAGTAGCATTTGATATTAGGGTAAAGGTTTGTTATAATTTCATGTATGACAGCTTTACTGAAGAAAAAATTACCATTGGGAGGAATCATGAAAAAGATAACCAAACTACTCGCAGCTTTTGTTGCAACCACCATGACCATTTTGACTGTAGCAAACAGCGTGCCGCTTTATACGCAGGCTGCAGGACGAACAGTATCCTTTGACTCTTGTCTTATATCCGGTTCAGACGTTGTCTGTCAGCTCAGTGCTTCCAGCGTTCCGTCAAGTGATGACGGAAAATATTATGTCTATGCCGACGAAGTTTATGAAGACGGTACCGCCGGAACAATTGTTGCTTCTGTTAAATCCGACAAATCTGTTTCTGTAAGTTTTCCCCTCAATTACAATACAGCAGAGTCCAACTTGAGCAAGAAATTCTTGATTGCAGTGAAAAGTGGCGGTCAAATGGTTCAGGTAAGTGACGAACATTACATAACAAATCCCGAAGCGATGGCACAGTTTACCACAGCACGTATGTCAGTTGGAATCAAAGGGATTCTGCCCGACGTAACCAAAGTAACCGATGGAAGTCTGCAGGAACTGGGCATCCAGCAGGTTGTCTATAATTTGAATTTGGGTGATATTTGCTCAGCAGCCACTGTACCGAATGCACTTCCTTTTAACTATAACGGCACAACTTACTACTTTGATGGAACCATAATCGCTAATTATGATTCGCTGATTAAGCATCTGAATAATAACGGAATTCAGGTTACACTGGTTCTGTTGAATACCGGAAAAGGCGAATACGCCCAGCATTTGATTCATCCCCTTGCAGTGGATGGAACCAGCCCCGGTTATGCCTTGAATGTAGCGGATGCTGCAGGTGTTAATCATCTGAAAGCCATCGGTGCTTTTATTGGCCAACGCTATAGCGGTGCTCAAGGTTTTGGACAGGTAGACAACTGGATTCTCGGTAATGAGACCAATGCCCGCACAGAATGGTGGTACAGTAATTCTACTTCTTTGGATTTGAATGTAAACATGTATGTAAAGGCTTTTCGTATTATATATAACGAAATTAAGAGCAACAACGCCAGCGCATGGATTTATAATTCGATTGATCAGGAATGGAACCGTAAATCCAATCCGGGTAGTTTTCTTGCAAGAGAATATCTGGATCAGTTTAACTATTACATGATTCGTGAAGGAAATATTGATTGGGGTCTTTCTTACCACCCTTACAATTCTCCTTTGTATGATCCTTATGCTTGGAACGGACCGGCCGTTTGGGTAGGGTCCACTATTACAACACCCTATATTACAATGCAGAATATTGATATTTTGATTAATTATATGCACCAGCCCAAGTTCTTAAGTCCTACTGGAGAAGTCAGAAGCATTTCTCTTGCTGAAATCGGTTATACCTCTGATTACGGCACCGAAAAGCAAGAAGCGTCAGTTGCTTACGGTTATTTAAAAGCTGCTTCACTTCCTGATGTGGATGCTTTTATGCTCTATCGTCAAACAGATAATTCTCATGAAATGCTGAGTCATTTGGCACTGGGCTTAGATGATTTATCAGGTAATCACAAACCTGCTTATGCAATTTACAGAGACCTTGGAACAGCCAATGAAGCTGCTGCTAAAGCAAGAGCTTCAGAAATTATCGGTATGGATATTGATACTATGATAAGAGAAAATATTGTCTGGACCAGAAGTGATAATGGTGTTGTTCAATAATGAGCCAAACAGATTATTTTTTGACCACAGGTGAATTTGCCAAATTATGCAGTACAACTAAAGATACACTGCGCCATTATCACGAAATAGGAATTTTGATTCCTCAGAAAAATGAGGAAAACGGTTATTTCTATTACAGTGTTTCTCAGGTTACGGCATTTTATTTTATCAGTATGTTCAGACAGCTGGATACGCCACTGAAAGATATTAAGACTTGCTTAACAGCTTCAGCTGATATGGATTACTATAATTTTTGTCGCGGTCAACTCAATAGTCTTGTGCGAATGCGCTCTGAAATTGACAAAAAAATCGTGGCATTAAGTAACGCCACTATGCTGATGCACCATATGAAGCGTATTCCAGAGGGGCAGCCTCATATTTTCAGATTCCGTGAAAGAACAACTTATATCAGAACACCGATTATCTCTAAAAATGCGCTTCATGCCAGCGACATCATCGAGGATATTCAACGTCATATAGAGTATTGTAATAAAAAACCGGAAATAATTACTTTTCCTATTTCAGCTACTATTGCTTATGAAGATTTCTGTAATGAAAAATATCAGTATAAGCAGTTATGTAGCACTATCGCTGCCAGAGCCAATGATCAGGATGTATTTCAAATGCCCTCTCATAAAGTAGTCGGCTGCTCTTGCATGGATGGTTCTATTAATATCAAAGAACATTTTAAAACGCTTCGTCAATACATTCATGTGAATAAATTAGCGGTGATTTCTGACTTATTTTCCATAAATCTGTTTAACTTTATGGATACCCAGACAGAACACCGCTATTTAAAGTATATTTTCTTCTGTATAGAAGACGACTCTATATCTGGACCTCAGGAATAGCGTTTTTGATCTCTGCGTCTGATTTCATCTCTTCTAATTTTACCATTTGCGGTTTTCGGTAAGCTTTCCACAAACTCTATAATTCTTGGAAACTTATATGATGCAGCTTCCTGCTTGACGAAATCTTGAATCTCTATTTTCAGCTTTTCCTCAGGTTCATAACCCGATGTAAGTACTATCGTTGCTTTGACCACATAACCACGCTTTAACGACGGAACGCCCGTTACCGCACATTCCATCACTGCAGGATGCATAGACAGGATGTTTTCCACCTCGGATGGCCCGATTCGATAACCACTGGACTTAATTACATCATCTTTTCTACTGACAAACCAGAAATACCCGTCTTCATCACGATAGGCCAAATCGCCTGTATGATACACGCCGTCTTTCCAAACAGCTGCATACTGTTCTTCGTCCTTAATGTAACCGGAAAAGAGTCCAATCTGCCGTTTTATTCCTCTTGGGCGAAGAATAATTTCCCCTTCTTCCATTGCTTTCGCAGAGTGTCCTTCTTCATTTACTATATCCACATCATAATAGGGAGTTACCTTGCCCATAGAACCAACCTTGATTTGATTGCCACGTAAGTTAGCCAGTGTAAGCGTGGTTTCCGTTTGTCCAAATCCTTCTCGAATTAATAGACCGGTTGCTTTTTGGAAATCATGAAATGTGTCCTCACTCATGGCTTCTCCGGCAGTGGTTACCTGTTCCAGAGATGTTAAATCATAATTATCCAGTTTTGCTCTGACCAAATAGCGATAAATAGTTGGCGGTGCACAAAAACTTGTAACTTTATATTTCTCTATTACACGAAGAATATCGCTGGCATAGAACTGATCATAATCGTAGGTCATAACTGCACTGCCACACAGCCACTGACCATAGATTTTACCCCAGGCAGCCTTGCCCCAGCCAGTATCAGCTAAAGTCAGATGTAAGCCTCCGTCCACCACACACTGCCAATATCTGGCTGTAACAATGTGTGCAAGCGGATAAACAAAATCATGCATGACGCCTTTGGGTTCTCCTGTTGTTCCGGATGTAAAATATAAAAGCATTGGGTCAGTTGCTTTGTTATTGACCCGTGCGAATTCAGTATCGGCTGTTATTATTTCCTCGTCAAAGTGGTTAAATCCTGATTTAGCTCCCTTAACGATCCAACAGTCACCAAGTTGCGGGCATTCTTCCTTAGCACGTAACACATGTTCTGGAATTCCTTCTTCCGGCGTACAGATAATAGATTTGATATCCGCTGCTTGAATTCGGTACGAAATATCTCTTTCTGTCATCATGTGAGTTGCAGGAATTGCAACAGCACCTAATTTATGAAGTCCCAGCAAAGCATACCAGTACTGATAATGTCTTTTTAAAATCAACATTACTTTATCGCCTTGCTTGATTCCATGATTTCTAAAGACATTGGCTGCCTGATTGCTGAGTCTGCTCATTTCTTCAAATGAAAAGATTCTCTCTTCCCCATGTTTGTCGCACCAAACCATAGCAATTCGTTTCGGATCTTCCTTTGCAATTACGTCCACTACATCATACGCAAAATTAAATGAATCTTCACATTTGATTTCAATATCTGCTAAATAACCGTTTGAGTCAAATGTTTCTTTACAGAATTTTGGATAAATCACTGTTTTCTGTCCTTCCTATTTTGCGGTATTTTTCATACCGCATATTTAATAAGTCTGTTTGATCTATTTGCAACAGTTTCTGAAAACTTTCGCACAACTGCTCCCTCATATTACTAAAGAACCGTTCATTGGGATGCTCCACTGTATATTGTCTTGGTTCTTTGATAATATGGTCAATGATATTCATTTCAAATAAATCACGAGCCGTCAACTTTAATGCTTCTGCTGCCCAGGCTGCTTTGGTGGTATCTTTCCAGAGAATATTGGCACAGCTTTCTGGAGAAATCACCGAATAATACGCATTGGACAACATCCAAACTTCATCTGCAACCGCCAACGCCAGTGCTCCTCCGCTTCCGCCTTCGCTAATCACCAGTGAAATAACAGGTGTTTTCAATTCCATCATTTCCATTAAATTCTCAGCGATTGCCTGACCTTCTCCGCGTTCTTCGGCACCAATTCCACAATAAGCACCTGCAGTGTCAATGATACAAATAACCGGGCGTTTGAATTTCTCAGCCAGTTTCATTTGCCTAAGTGCCTTACGATATCCTTCCGGATGCGCAGCGCCAAAATTGCATTCTATTTTCTCTTTGGTATCATGCCCTTTTTCAATGCCCACTACTGTTACCGGCAGTGTACCTAATAACCCGATTCCAGTAATGACAGCCTGGTCATCTCCAAAACGACGGTCACCGTGCATTTCCAAGAAATCTGTCAGTAAATGCTCAATATAGTCTTTAGCAGTCGGTCGCTCCTTTTGTCTTGCCAGAAGAACTCTGTCATACTTGGTCATTTTGAATTCCTCCCCTATGCAATCTAAGCAACTTTTCCAGGTAATCCCTCTGCTCGCTTGGTGCAACAATTTGGTCCACAAATCCGCATTTCAGTAATGCTTCGGAACGTTGAAAACCTTTCGGCAGCTTCTTTTTTAGAGTCTGCTGTATTAGCCGTGGACCGGCGAATCCTATCAAAGCGTTGGGTTCTGCTAAAATCACATCGCCCTCCATCGCGAAACTGGCTTCTACACCCCCTGTGGTGGGATTGGTTAACAACACCACGTACAAAAGGCCTGCATTGCTATGACGCTTGACTGCGCCTGATACTTTGGCCATTTGCATCAGTGAAAGCATGCCTTCCTGCATTCTTGCACCACCGGAAACGGTTATGCCGATAACCGGAAGCTTGTTTTTCGTTGCATATTCAAAAAGCAAGGTAATCTTCTCCCCTACTACGGTGCCCATGGAACCCATCATAAAGTTGGCATCCATGGCGAAAATACAGCATGGCATCTGTCCGATTTCTATTTCACCGCAAAGCACCGCCTCTTTTTCTCCGCTTTTTTGTCTGGCACGTTTTAATTTATCATCATAATCCGGAAAGGAAAGTAGATTTTCTGACTCCAAATTTCCAAACAGTTCCTTAAAGGAAGCGGCATCAGCTAAGACAGAAATACGTTTTCTGGCTCCCACACTTTTATCTACAGATTTATGGTCAACGACAGGTTTTGGGCTACTGCCCTCCAACACATTATCCGCTGACTTAAACAACTCTCTTAAATTCATTTATTTCTCCATCCATGAAATCAGTCTGATAGTTACCCTGTACAAATTCTTTTTGGGCAAGTGCTCTTAGATGAAATGCAATGTTGTTTTCCACTCCGTAAATAATCAGTTCTGAGAGAGCACTTCGCATTTTCCGAATGGCATTTTCCCGAGAGCGAGAGCAGACAATCAGTTTCCCCAACATAGAATCATAATAGGGCAATATTTCCAGACCTTGATATAAGGCACTGTCAAAGCGAATATCCGGACCGCCCGGAATATGCAACATCTGAATTTGTCCGCAGCTGGGTGTGAAACTATCTGCATTGGCAGCACAAATCCGGCACTCAATGGCATGCCCTTTCATCTGCACTTCATCTTGGTTAAAACTGATTGCACAGCCTGCCGCTGTTCTGATTTGCCATTTGACAATATCCACTCCGCAGACCATTTCTGTTACAGAATGTTCTACCTGAAGTCTGGTATTCATTTCCATAAAATAAAATTGGTCTCCTACCAGCAAAAATTCAATTGTTCCAACCGTCACATATCCTACCATGCTGGCAGCCTTACGAGCTGCCTCATACATCTGCATTCTTATTTTCGGGTCTAAAGCAGGAGCCGGACATTCTTCAATTAACTTTTGATTTTTATATTGAATGGAACAATCTCTTTCGCCTAAAATAATGATTTTCTTATTCTGATCGGCTAAAAGCTGCACTTCGATATGTTTGGCTTGTGTCAAATACTTCTCCATATAAAGAGCCTCATCACCAAAGGCCTCGCGCGCTTCTTCTCCCGCGCTTAAAAATGCGGATTTTAGCTCACTTTCTTTATAAACTGCTCTTATTCCCTTGCCACCACCACCAGAGCGCGCTTTCAGCAATACGGGATAGCCAATTTTAGCCGCTTCGAGTCTGGCCTCGTTAACATCTTTTAGCATATTGCTGCCTGATATAACAGGCACTTTTCCTTCAATCATGGTTCGTCTAGCTTCATCCTTATTCCCCATTTTACGAATCACCTGAGAGGATGGCCCGATAAAAGCAATGTTGTTTTTCTCACACAATTCTGCAAAGTCCGCATTTTCAGACAGCAAACCATAGCCGGGATGTATTGCTTCAACGCCACATTGCTCAGCCACCATCAAAATAGCTGTCTGATTCAAATAGCTGTCGCTGACCTGAGGACCACCGATACAGAAACTTTCGTCTGCCATGCTGACATGTAACGCCTGTTCATCTGCCTTAGAGTAAACAGCGACTGTCTTAATTCCCATTTCCTTGCAGGCACGTATAATCCGCACTGCAACTTCTCCTCTGTTGGCAATTAATATTTTTGAAAACATGCCTATTCCTCCTGTTGTTCAACGCAAGCGAAAGAAAAATCTCCCTCCATGCAACGCTTTCCGTCAACCGTAGCTAATCCGTGAATGAAATAAAAAGGCTTTTTGGATCTGGTAAGTGCTCCGGTAAAAGTCACGGTTTGCCCGGGTCTGACACTTTTACGAAATTTGACCTTGTCGATTCCGGTATAAACAAATAAATGGTTTTTTCCCATATCTTCCTGAAACAAAACAGCACAGGACTGCGCCATCATCTCGCAAAGAATGACACCCGGAACGATTGGATTCCCCGGAAAATGTCCTTGCAAAAAAAACTCATCACCTTTCACCGTATACGAACCCAGAAAACTGTTATCCTCCAAAACGGTAGCTTCATCTACCAAAAGCATTGGCTCGCGGTGCGGTAGTATTTGTTTTAATTCTTCTTTATTCATAACTGCTCCATTCTTTATTCACTCAATTTTTAGTCACTCGGTGCTTTACAATCTAGTGCTGTGGTTTTTAGTTGATTTCGAAAATTGGCTGTCCGTATTCTACAATACTGTTTTCCTGTGCATAAATTTCTGTAACTACGCCATCTTTGGACGAGGTAATTTCATTCATCATTTTCATTGCTTCGATGACGCACAAGGTATCACCTTTCTTAACGGAATCGCCAACCTCTACAAAGGGCGGTTCATTTGGAGCAGGCGCTCTGTGAAAAATTCCAAGTAAAGGTGCTTTGATTGCATCCAGTGGACTAGCATTATTTTGTTCTACCGAATTTCCGACTTTGTCTCCAAGTGAAACATAACCCCCGTCCCTCTTCAAAAACAAACTACTGTCATTTTCCACTATCTTCAGTTCCGTCAGTGATAAGCGTTGAAAAAGTTCGGCGTATAGATTTATTTGTTGTTCTGTCATAAGTGCCCCCTATTCCACTGTCTTAAATGCAATACAGCCATTGTGTCCGCCAAATCCCAATGATGTGGAAAGGGCATATTTCAAGTTGGCTTTTATTGCAACATTCGGTGTATAGTTCAAATCACAGGCTTCATCTTTGGTTTCCAAATGGATGGTTGGCGGTACTATGCCTTCCTTTAAAGCCAATACACAAGCCATGGCTTCGGCTGTGCCTGTGGCGCCCAGCATATGTCCAGTCATGGATTTGGTAGAACTGATGTGTATGTCATACGCCTGTTTATTAAAGACCTGTTTGATTGCTGCGGTCTCCATCTTGTCATTCATCAATGTTCCGGTTCCGTGTGCATTAAAGTAAATGTGCTCCGGCTCCACTCTGCCAGCATCAAAAGTGCTTTCCTCCATGGCAAGCTGTATGGCTCTGATTGCCCCCAAGCCCTCAGGATGTGGTGCAGTAATATGATACGCATCTGCTGTATTGCCATATCCGCACACTTCCGCATAGATTTTTGCATTTCTGGCTTTTGCGTGTTCGTATTCTTCCAATACTAAAACTGCTGCGCCTTCTCCCATGACGAAGCCCTGACGTCTGGCATCAAAGGGCAGAGAAGCCGCATTAGGGTCTTCGCTTAAGGACAATGCCTTGCAATTGGTGAAACCGGCTATGGACAATTCATTAATGGTGCTTTCTGTGCCCCCCGCGATAATCGCATCTGCATATCCGTGCTTAATTGCATGAAAAGCTTCGCCCAAAGTGTTGGTGGAAGTCGCACAAGCTGTA
This sequence comes from uncultured Lachnospiraceae bacterium, assembly GCA_964571145.1. Classification (GTDB taxonomy): domain Bacteria; phylum Bacillota; class Clostridia; order Lachnospirales; family Lachnospiraceae; genus Suilimivivens. The sequence goes on from CAZNAP010000041.1 coordinate 14,052, forward strand.
ACTACCGGCAGTGTCGGCCCCTGCGCATGATGTCTGATAGAAACCACTCCTGTAGGCATATTGGAAATTAACTTTGTGATGAAAAAAGGAGATACTCTGTTAGGTCCTTTTTCCAACAAGTTCTTGTATTCTTCCATAAAAGTATTCATCCCGCCGATTCCCGAGCCGATGTAAACGCCCAGTCTGGTGGAATCCGTATTATCTTCATTGATTCCACTGTCTTTAACTGCTTCATCGGAAGCAGCCACTGCATACTGCATCACCAAATCTGAATGTCTGATTTCTGCCGGTGTATCATAGTATTTTTTAGCATCAAATCCTTTAACTTCAGCTGCCACCTTCACAGCAAAATTCTCTGTGTCAAATCTGGTTATTTTATCTATTCCGCATACCCCTTGTGTTAAATTACTCCAAAAGGTTTCTTTGTCATTGCCAATGGGGGATATAATTCCCATCCCGGTCACTACTACTCTTCTCATAAATTCTCCTTATATATACATTCCGCCGTCTACTTTGATTACTTCTCCGGTCACATAGGAAGTCTCTTCCTGCACCAGAAAACTTACCACATTTGCTACATCCTCCGGACACCCAAGGCGTTTTTGCGGTATCTGCTCTCGAATTGCCTGTGCTGCCGGTTCCGATAGTGCCTGTGTCATTTCTGTCTGAATATATCCGGGGGCTACTGCATTGCAGGTAATGCCCTTAGTGGCATATTCTTTGGCAATACTTTTGGTTAAGCCGATTATACCTGCCTTGGAAGCGGCATAATTGGCCTGCCCGATATTGCCCATCATGCCCACTACGGAGCTGATGTTGACAATTCTGCCGTAACGTTGCTTGATAAATGGTCTTAAACAAGCCTTGGTCATATGAAAACAACCTTTTAAATTCACATCTATTACTTGGGAAAAGGCTTCCTCTTTCATTTGAATGAGCAGCATATCTCTGGTAATTCCGGCATTGTTAACTAAAATGTCGATTTTGCCAAAATGCTCCATTACTTTTGCAACTGTTTCTGTAGTTTGCTTTTCATCAGCTACATCACATGGAAAAAAAGCTACTTTTCGCCCCATGCTACTAATTTTATTTATGATTTCAACTGCTGCAGATGATTCCTTGGTTGCCAAAACGGCAATATCCGCACCTTGAGCAGCTAAGTTCAAAGCAATTGCCTGGCCAATTCCTCTGGTTCCACCTGTGACAATTGCAACCTGTCCTGTTAACATTCCAGTCCCTCCAATATCTTTAGGGTTTCTTCTAAACTGGTTGCATCTTCTACCTGCAAAATTTTCACATCTTCTCCTGCCAGTGTTTTCGATACCAGTCCTGAAAGGGTTTTTCCTGCGCCTACTTCTATAAAAGTATCCACACCATTTTCATACATATAACGAATTGATTTTTCAAACTGTACACTTTTGGATGCCTGATTAGATAACAACGCTCTGATTTTCCGACTGTCAGCCGGATAAGGCATTGCTGTGGTATTGGAAATCAGGGGAAGTGTAGGTGCTTTTACATTCATATTTGAAAGTGCCGCAGCCAGTTTTTCTGAAGCTTTCTCCATATAAGGTGTATGAAAAGCACCGCTGACAGCTAAAGGAAGTGCTCTTCCTCCTGCTTCTTTCACTGCCTCGCCAAAATTCCTTAAGGCTTCCTGTGTTCCTGCTACCACGGTCTGTCCCGGGCAATTATAATTAACCGGATAAACCTTATCAAATTGTTCGCACAATTGCTCCACTTGTTGTGCCGATAGACGAAGTACTGCTGCCATAGACCCTGGGTGTTCTTTTGAACATTCTTCCATAGCAATTCCCCTTAATGTCACAAGCTGAAAGGCTTCTTCGTCTTTCAAAACGCCTGCATAGGCAATTGCTGCGATTTCTCCAAGTGAAAAGCCTGCTGCCATATCTGCTCGAATGCCATACGCTTCCAGTGCTCTGGCACAGGCCAAGTCCATTAGGAAAAGGCATGGCTGCGTATTTGAAGTCTGCGTCAGCGTTTCCTGATCAGAGGAAAAGCATTGTGTCAATGTGCCTAGGCGAAGCTTCTCTCCCCGATCAAATACTTCTTTTGCAGCTTTCTGTGTTTGGTATAAGTCCTGCCCCATACCTACTTTTTGAGCTCCCTGTCCTGTGAATAGAAACGCTATCTTACCCATTTTGTCGCACCTTTCAAAATTGTCTCTGCTTCTTCTGTAATACTGCTGATGATCTCACAGCAATTTTTTCTTTCTGTAACCAGCCCTGCAATTTGTCCGCACATGAAGGAGCCTTTGTTCAAATCTCCATCTTTTGCTGCCATACGAAGAGACCCAGCTCCCATTTGTTCCAGTTCTTCGTTGGTAACAGAAGAATCATATTCTTTTTCAAAAAAGGTTTTGGAAAAAGGCGTTTTTAAAGTACGTACCGGATGCCCCAGTCTTTTACCAGTTACAATTGTTTCTATATCACGTGCCTTTAGTACTTTTAACTTGTAATTTTCATGAACAGAGCACTCATCTGCTGTGAGAAAGCGCGTTCCCATTTGAATCCCGCATGCCCCCAGCATCAAAGCTGCTGCCATGCCTCTTCCATCAGCAATACCACCTGCTGCCACAACCGGGATATCTACAGCATCGACTACCTGCGGTACCAGTGTCATGGTGGTTAAATCTCCTACATGTCCACCGGATTCACCGCCTTCAGCTACCACTGCCACTGCCCCTTTACGTGCAACCATTTTAGCGATTGCTACAGAAGGAACTACCGGCATCACTAATATGCCTGCCTGAATCATCTGATCCATATAAGGAGTTGGATTGCCTGCACCGGTAGAAACTACAGCTACCTTTTCCTCGCATACAACATCTACTGCTTCCTGTACAAAAGGACTCATGAGCATGATATTTACACCAAACGGCTTGTCGGTCAGTAGTTTAGCTTTGCAAATTTGTTCCCGAATCTGTTCTCCGTTTGAGTTCATGGCAGCGATCATGCCAAGTCCGCCAGCATTTGAAACTGCCGCTGCAAGCTGGGCGTCAGCAATCCATGCCATGCCGCCCTGAATAACCGGATACTCAATGTGTAATACATCACATAATTGACTTCTAATCATATGCACCTACTTATTCTTCTCGATATAATCTGCTAAAGCATCTATGGTGTTCAGTTCCTGTGACATCTCTATGCTGCAACCAAATTCATCTTCCATTTGCATCACTAATTCAGCTGTATCCAAAGAGTCGATTCCAAGGTCTGTAAAAATCACGTTAGTAGCAATTGCATCTATTTCCTTTCCTAAATATTCTGCAATAATTTCTCTCATTCTTTCCTTCATTATTAATTCCTCCATATAATGGTATTTTTTTAGTCACACAAAGTTTAGACCGTGGGGTAACCCCACGGTCAATAAATAATTTCTTATTAAATTCATAACTGTGAATAAATTGAATTTATTTTTGCTCTGCGTTTATTGCAGCTACCATTCTGTCATATTCCTGCTCGCTGATTTTGTATTTCTTCTGAATCAAGAAATAACAACCAACAATGAACACAAGCGGAATGACTACCATTCCCAACCGTAAAAGTAACATTTGATTTGCTCCCACGGTGCTGATGTACCCTGCCGCATTTTCAAATACCTGAGCGCTGGTCATTTCGCCTTTTCCACTTTGAATTTCCAAATCTGTAATTTGCTGGCTTACTGCATAAATGCCACTGATAATCAAAACTCCTGCACAAATGCCCTGATTAATTGCCCCGCTTAACTTGGCGCTGAAGGAACGCACTGCGGAAATAATACTGTCATGACGCTCATGAAAACGATATTCGTCATGCTTCGCCAGATGTTCTAACGAATCGTGCAAATCAAATTCACCCGGTTTTCGCTGATCCAATTTACTGAGCGGCTGCCCGTATAAAACTTCAAACTGTTGCTTAGAAACAGATAAGCCCTTTTCCCGGTCAAAGTACTCTGCCAATCGTGCCCTGTCATCTCTCTCATAGGAAGTACCCTTGACCAAAATGGGTTCGTTCAGGCGAATGTCTCTGGAAGACGCCGCAAGCAAAATCTCATATTCTCCTGTAGGTACAATAAACTCCCTTTGTTCTTCTGCATAAATGCTAAAACTCCGCTCATTTAAGCAAATCCTTACTTCTGCTTCCTGTCCTAGATTCAAAAATACTTTTTGATAACCCCTTAGTTCCTTTTCGGCTCTCAAATAATTACCGGTAGGATTTTTAACATAAAGTTGTACTATTTCACTGGCAGGATACTCTCCGATATTACGCACAAGGCAGCTGACTTCCAATTCGCCACCAGCATATGTTCCCGCTCCTTCTATGTAATGCTCCCCTTTTTCATCGAAATATTTTTGCCAGTTTTCCGCAGGGACTGGTTTGTCCAAGTAAGAGGGCTGCGCAAGCTCTACTGCCAGTTTATGGTGTTTATCTAAAAGTGCTGTTTTATTTGAGCTGTCTTTACGAGCATCTTCCGAATACTTATATGCCAATAGTTTTCCTACATTTAACGCAGCCCGTTCAAGCTCAGCATGATCCAGTCTGCCACTTGCTAATGCTTCTTCATTCTTTGGTGTATGGAAACCCACACTGTCCGGCATTTCCAAATCCATTCCTGCCTGAATGCAAGCGGCCCAGTCGACGCAAGCTCCCCAGTCCGAAATAACAGTTCCCTCATAGCCCCATTCTTTCCTTAATATATCCATCAAAAGTCTGCGGTTTTCACAGGCATAAAATCCATTCAATCGATTGTAAGAAGCCATTACAGTAAGCGGTTTTGCTTCTTTTACAGCCATTTCAAACGCAGCCAAATAAATCTCCCGCAAAGCCCGCTCATCAATCTGGCTGTTGGAAGTCATTCGATGTGTCTCTTGATTATTTCCTGCAAAATGCTTTAGAGAAGTCTCTACTCCCTTTTCCTGCATTGCCTTAATATAGGCAACTGCAAGTGTTCCTGCCAGATAAGGATCCTCGGAGAAGTACTCAAAATTTCTGCCGCACAGCGGAGAACGCTTCATATTGACACCGCAACCTAAAATAATCGATACATTCTCGGCTATTGCCTCTTCCGCAATTGCCTGTGCCATTTTCCGAACTGCTTCCGGGTTCCAACTGCATGCCAACGCACTTTCTGTAGGAAAACAGGTAGCTGGTATACTGTCATTATTTTGCCCTGGTGCATCTTGGTTTTGCTTTCTCAATCCATGAGGTCCGTCGCACATCATAATCTGCGGAAGTTTACCCTCTGCGTCCCAAGTATGCCAAGCCCCTTGCCCACTGGTAAGCCGCATTTTCTGTTTTAAGGATAAGTTTTGAATTGTATCCTGAACCATTGATAACTACACCTCCCTTTGTTTGTGAAAAGGTCGTTTTTTGCTGTTTTTAACTAGTCACACGGTGCTTATCCGAGTAACTAATTCTATGGTATCAAAAGTAATTTTGTTTATATATCATATTTATTTTATTTATAT
>CAZNAP010000042.1:0-18820 GCA_964571145.1 uncultured Lachnospiraceae bacterium
ATCTTCAGGATAATGGTGGAAAACATAATCAACATCAATTACCTTTTGATGGAAATATTGATTGGGCAAAGGTTATGAAGAAGATATCTTGTACGAATTACAAAGGAGCAACTACATTAGAACCGATGAATTGGGATTATGAGCAGTTGTCTATTCGTGAATTTTTGTCACTTGCATTTCAAAAAGCGGTAAGAATAGATAATATGAGAAAGTGAAAACTTCCTGTTTGTAGGGCAGTTGAACAGAGTGCTAAATCGGTGGTTAGATGGAAAGGATCAGAAATGAAAATCTTACAACAGTTAAGCAGTAGATTAAATTATTATGATAAACAGGACACTTAGGCTAAGGCAACTGAGGAAGAGATTCAAAAATTGAAAGCATATTCGTCCATTCAGATACCGGAAGATTATTTGGATTTTCTAAGAGAAATTATGGGGGTCGCTTTTGTAATAGAAGATTATCCGACTTTTGAGTTTTGGAGTATTGAGGACATACTGAAACAAAAAAGAGATTTTTCATGTATTGAAAGTGCATTACCGGATTCCTTACTGATTGGAACAGATTTGGGAGATTTTTTGATGTTTTATGGAGAAGGCAATGAATTATACGGGTTGTACTTTGTTGAGTCACTCGGTGCTTATCCTTTATTTTTTTCCACATATTTCAGCAGTTCTTCATACTCATTATTCACCTGGATAAACAATTCTTCATTTCCGCTTGTGCTATCAGGGTGATATTTCTTAACTAATTCTCTATATTTATCTTTCAATTCTTCTTCATTGGTACATTCTTGATAGAATTTACTTTTTTGGTAAGGGGTCAGTTTCTTATGTGTATGGCCGGTAGTATGCCGGTTATTAGTATCTTGTCTGTTGTCAGCAGTTTTTTGTTGATCTGCCGTTCTTTTATATTCATTATATCTCCACGTAAATTCTCTGTGTGCTTCTTCTGCACGCTTATTTTTGGATGACCACTTTGCATATGTAATAGTGCCCCAAATAAAAACAGCGCAAAATAGAAGCTCCAAGTAATCAGTCCGATATATGAATTGAAGTACACAAGTCATTGCCATCATCTGGAGAATTTGTCTGAGAACCACAAATAATAGATCAGTTATTTGTGATTCAATATGTAGTACTCTTGCTAAAACAATTGCTATCACGCATACCAGTAGAGTATAAAATACAATATCCAAAGCCGTCGTTAAGTTCAGCTCAAGTGCTACTCCGATAGCTGCCAGAATGAAGTACAGTACATCAGTTAACTTAAATTTTCCCAGCATTGCATTCTCCTTGCTCCATTAATCGAGTACTTATCTATAATGATAAGGATTCATGAAGAAAAAGCAAGAGAAAAATACGGTTATATAGATTGTTCCATTTTCTTATTTCGTTTTATGTTGAAAATAAAATATGCGTATGCTACAATTTTGTGCATTAAGGGCTTTGGAATAGGCCAAACAGAAAAGGTATAATGGACATGAAACAGAACGAAAAAGTTTTTCGAGAGGGAATACGTGACGGTATTCCCATTGCACTAGGATATTTTGCAGTCTCTTTTTCCCTGGGAATTGCCGCGAAACATGCAAACTTAACGGCTTTTCAGGGATTTCTTGCGAGCTTACTAAATAATGCTTCTGCTGGCGAATATGCAGGATTTTCCATGATAGCAGCCAATGCAACTTATTTGGAAATGGCATTGATGATTTTTATTGCCAATGCCAGATACATATTGATGAGCTGCGCGCTTAGTCAGAGGCTGGCACCAGAAACGTCTATGCTACACCGAATTTTAATCGGCTATGATGTTACAGATGAGATTTTTGGGATTACAATTTCACGGAAAGGGTACGTGAATCCTTTCTATACTTATGGAGCAATGAGTGTATCGATTCCGGGTTGGGCTTTTGGAACGGCACTTGGGATTACGGCGGGAAATGTTCTGCCTTGGAGAATAGTTAGCGCTTTAAGCGTAGCACTCTATGGAATGTTCCTGGCGATTATTGTACCGCCTGCTAAGAAAGATAAAGTGATTGCAGTTTTGATTCTGATTTGCTTCGTAGCCAGTTGGATTTCAGGAGTGGCACCGTTTCTTTCTTCCCTATCAGAGGGAACCAGAATTATTGTTTTGACAGTGGTGATTTCAGCAACAGCTGCAATCCTATTCCCGGTTAATAAGGAGGAAAAAGACAATGTCGCATAATGTTTATATTTATATAGGCATCATGTCACTAGTGACTCTGCTGATTAGAATATTGCCTATTACACTTATCAGAAAACAAATAAAAAACGTTTTTATTCAATCTTTTTTATATTATGTACCTTATGTGACACTGGCTGTTATGACTTTTCCGGCAATTATTCATGCAACCAAAAGCAGCATTTCAGGTGCAATTGCCTTGGCCGTGGGTATGATTGCTGCATGGTTTGGAGCAAATTTATTTAAAGTATCGGTAAGTTGCTGCGCAGTTGTGTTAGTGGCAGAATTATTTTTGATTTAGTATGGAGAAATTAGCCAGAAGTGCCGAAATAGTAAAAGATGAAGCCAAATTACAAAGAAAAGGACGAATATGACATGAATATAGCCATTTCAAAAACCTCAAGATATCTTTTAGTGCCGATTACATTCCTGGGTATCATATGTTTATGTGTTGTAATTGGATTTGGTGTGAATGCTTTTGAACATTCCACGTGGAACCGGACAAATCATTTGAATGCGAACGCTGCTTTACTTATGGAGAACCAGCAGTATGTGCAGGCGATTGAAGTGTATACAGAGGTATTGGCTTTGGATAGTGAAAATACGACAGCTGAAGAGGGTTTATCAAGGGCTTATATGGAGCTGGCCAGAATTTCAGATGATAAATCAGCAGAAGTTGCTATTGAGGATTATCAAAAGGCAATTGATTATGATGAATATAATTTGAATGCCTATCGTGAATTGGCAGACTTATATATTGAACAACAGCAACTGGAGCGAGCAATCGGAACCCTGAATGCCCTAAATAAACAATATGCGAGAATGATGACGGGCGAATACTTCACTGCCAGACTTTTACATTTGGCAGGCAATTAATTACTTAGCCAATTACAAATCTATTTTGCTCTTTGGAAAAGAATTCATCAAACGCTTTGGTGATTAATTTTTGTCCTTCTGAATTAGGGTGAGTTCCATCTTCGCAAATCAAATCGGAAATAGCACCGTAATTCAAGAATTCTTTACGAATATCTATTAGTTTAACCTGTTCTTCTCTTGCTAAAATTTCTATTTGTTTCGAATAATTTTCCTGATGAACATAAATTTGAGTAATGGTCTTTAGCCATTTAATCACATTTTCCTTGTTTAAAGTTCTACACCACCAGTCGAAGAAAAGCTGTGGCTCTAAAGGCGGCAGTGTAGTTAAAATCGGTACAATTTCATGTTCTTTCAAATCTCTGATCATGCTTCTATATTCTTCTATAAAAAGTGGTAAAGGAGTATTGGGTTCAAAAACCCCATTGGGATTTTCTGCAATATCTTTCCATTTATAGTCGCAATCATTTCCACCAAAATCCATTACAAGTGCATCACAATGAAACCCACTGCTTAACATATTATTTAAAAGTTTTTTCCCTTTGATTACAGTACAGCCAAAGCGGGAATTATTTTTAATGGAACAATCGAATTTTTTACAAAGCATTTGTGTATCAATTTCGTTTTTAGTATAATAATGTTTATTGACAGGATTTATCTGAACACCCTGTAAAATAGAATCCCCTAATAATTCTATGTTTTTATACATTGCCATAACGATCACCAAGCCCTTCTGCCATATGATGTAGTATTGATAACTACATCATAAATTATTCGTTACTGTTTGTCAACGGTAACATATACTTATATTATGTATTAAATTAAAACAATTTAATCAAATTAGGAAAGCGAAATTTAAAATGGATTTTGATGAAGATAGATTAGAACGAGAACGCAAATTAAGACGTACTCAGAGAATTAGAGAAATGAAGCGAAGAAAGCAGATTCAAATGTTGGTTCGCAGACTGATTGCTTTAGGCATGATTGTATTGGTGGTGGCAGCCGCCATTGCTTTATTAACCGGCCGAGGAAAGCGCCCGTTATCTTCAAATGAGGAAGTGCAAGACGAGACCTTGACTAATACAAATGCAACAACCAGTTTTGATCAAATACAGGATACAGATAATACACTAAGCACAGGTGAAGAAACAGACGATGAAATAGAAAACACAACCGATAGTTCAGAAGAAGATGAGGGACAGAAGCAGATATATAGTGCTCAAACTACGGAAGCAACCATACAACCAGGTGGAGATATAGTTAGTGGCAATGTGATCTTAATCGACGAAGACGAACAAGCTATTTTGGTGCAGAGAGCGTCCAGTGCAATTATATGTCCGGCTTCTATGACGAAAATATTAACAGTATTGGTGGCAGCAGAGCATGTTACAGATTTGAATGATACCTTTACAATTACCTTGGACATTACGGATTACAGTTATGTACATGATTGCAGTAATGTTGGTTTTGCAAGGGATGAAACAGTTACAATCAGAGATTTATTTTATGGAACAGTCCTTCCGTCAGGTGCCGATGCCGCCGTAGGATTGGCAACCTATGTGGCCGGTTCACAGGAAGCTTTTGTAGAATTGATGAATAAAAAATTAGTGGAGTTGGGACTTTCAGAAACTGCACACTTTACCAATTGCGTTGGGTTATATGAGGAAGACCATTATTGTACTGTTTACGATATGGCAATGATTTTAAAGGCGGCTCTGGATAACGAGCTTTGCAAAGAAGTCCTGTCAACACATACCTATACAACTTCTTCTACAACGGAACATCCGGAGGAGATTACAATTTCCAATTGGTTTTTGCGTCGAATTGAGGACAAAGATTGTGGCGGAACAGTACTTTGTGGAAAAACCGGTTATGTAGTAGAGTCCGGAAACTGTGCTGCCAGTTATGCTGTAGATGAAAATGGAAAAGGCTATATATGTGTTACTGCAGATGCTACCAGCGGGTGGAAATGTATTTATGACCAGGTGGCACTGTATAAACAGTTTTTGGATACAGAGGCGGAAGAAGAATTGAAATGATAAGCATCGAGGGATTAGGAGGAGCATAATCATATGAATGCAGAGTTAAAAAGAATTACAGATGAAAAGCTTGTAAATTATCACAGACTGAATGCCACTGTTAAGAAGGGACAAATCCTTTTTGCCGGTTCTTCTTTAATGGAAATGTTCCCTATTGAAAAGTTTATGGAAGAGTTAGGAAATCCCTTCACAATTTATAACAGGGGTGTAGGCGGATACAAAACAGAAGATATGCTAAAAGCTCTTGATATATGTGTATTTGAGTTGGAACCCAAGGTGATTTTTATCAACATAGGAACCAATGATTTAAGTGATCCTAACATTAGCATTGAGCAAATGATTGAGAATTATCATTTAATTTTGACAAAAATCAGAGAGAAACTGCCAAGCGTAAAGCTATATCTAATGGCTTACTACCCGGTGAATTATGATGCAGCTGTAGAAGAGATGAAACACTGCCTTAGTATTAGAAATAACCAAAAGATTGAGCAAGCAAATCAAGAAGTTAAGAAGCTGGCAGAACGTATTGATGCAAGTTACATAGATATTAATAATCATTTGAAGGATACGCAGGGTAATTTAAAGGCTGAATATACAATAGAAGGTATGCATATTAAAGAGGAAGGGTATCGGGCGATTATGCCGGAGTTGATGAAGGTATTGAAAGATATCATTTTGAAATGATTGGATATATTGAAGAGGGAGAAATAGAATAGTCATTATGTTTAAAAAGAGTAATAGTATATCCATCTATTCATAATCTTCAAGAATTGCAAATTTTACAGCACATTCGTATATTACATCCATAATCCTCCTGACTAAAATAAAAGACCCTATACCGAAGCATAAGGCCTTAGAAAATTTAACATATACAACTTTCTTTCGCTAAAAGCTAAGATGGATTATGGTAAGTTGACACCTTTGCAATCCTCAATAGTCTCCGCATTCCATCACGAATTCTATTTCATAGGATAAATAAAGCATTTGATGAGTATGCGTCTCAAGAAGTTAGCTTCTATAATCATAGTATGACTTAATGATAGTAAAGTCAATCACCTATTGAAAATTTATGCCATTCATAGCTCTGCGAGCTATTCGTAGAATATAAGCCATGCCATTCATAGCCCTGCGAGCTATTCGTAGAATATAAGCCATGCCATTCATAGCCCTATGGGCTATTTCATGTCGGGCTGGCGCCCTATAATAAAAGAAAAAGGCACACCTTAGTGAGCAAGCTCCCACGGTGTGTCTTTCTCTTTTATTGCATGGCTTATAGTTTACGCAAAGTATCTCTTTAGTAGTCCTTCGAAGGCTTTGCCATGTCGAGCTTCATCGCGAGCCATTTCATGAACGGTGTCATGGATTGCATCAAGGTTAGCAGCTTTGGCACGTTTGGCAAGGTCAAATTTACCTGCTGTAGCACCGTTTTCAGCATCTACTCTCATTTCCAAATTTTTCTTGGTGGAATCGGTAACAACTTCGCCAAGAAGTTCAGCAAATTTTGCTGCATGTTCAGCTTCTTCAAAAGCAGCTTTTTCCCAATACATACCAATTTCAGGATAGCCTTCTCTATGAGCAACTCTTGCCATAGCAAGATACATACCTACTTCAGTACATTCTCCGTTAAAGTTAGCGCGCAGATCAGCCATAATATCTTCGCTGACACCCTTAGCTACGCCTACTACATGCTCAGCAGCCCAATCTCTTTCTCCACTTTGCATTGTAAATTTCTCTGCGGGAGCATTACAAACGGGACATTTCTCCGGTGCTGCATCTCCTTCATGAACATAACCACATACTTGACATACAAATTTCATACTTTTTTCTCCTTTTTCTTTTAAATTAGTGTTTGCGGGTACAATTGCTACAGAGGCCATAAAAATAAGTTACATGACCTTCAATTTCTCCATCGAAACTCTTCTGTGCGGTGTCTTTGATAGAATCAATATCGTCCATTTTTAAATCAATGACACTTCCGCAGGAAGAACAGATAAAATGATAATGCGGTGAAGTATCGTAATCAAAATGGTCAATCCCGTCACCCAGACGAAGCCTCGAAATTTCACCGATATCAGCCAACAAAGTAAGGTTTCGATATACAGTGCCCAGACTGATATTTGGAAAAGTCTGTTTTACGTTCAAGTAAACCGTATCGGCTGTAGGATGATCTTTTCTGCTAGATAAAAACTCTACTATGGAATCTCTTTGCTTACTGTGTTTTAAATTCATCTCATCTCCCTTATTTAATAACAATAATCATTACTTATATTAGTATCATAACACATAAACATGAAATGTCAATAGTATTTCCAAAAAATAATCAGATAATTAATTTATAAATTTTTTATAGATAGATAGATTCTTTAATAACCAGCTACTATATACTTATGCTATAATCAAAAATATAAAGCAACAGATTCAATTCGGGAGTGGAAGGCTATGAAGTTTAAAACCAGATTGGTAATTACCTTTTTAACAATTATATTATTGCCAATAGTACTTGCCTCTACGGCTTTTATTTGTATTGGAGGATATCTATCAAAAGGGCAAGAGGAATATGGGTTTAAAAATAAAGACTATAATGTACTGATTGATCCGACACAGGCATCCCGAAGAATATCCGATGAAATTTTTCTGGAGGTACAGGACAAGCTCTTAACAGAACCAAGTAAATTAGAAGATATTACGATTCTGGAGAAGATAAATGAGAAAATTGCGGACAAGGCTTCCTATATTATAGTTAGAAAAGGCACAGGGCTGTACTATACCGGAAATGAAGAAGCATCGAAACAAATATTTCATATACTACCGGATTTTGATGAAGAAAATATTGAGCAAGAACTGGACCAGAGTATTTATTATGACGAAATGAAGAAACTGGTTCGCCAGATGGATTTCTATTTTCAGGATGGAAGTCCGGGAAGCTTTTTTGTCATTACCAGAGCGAATCCCGTGCTTTCCAAAGCGTTATTTGTAGATATGGCAATTGCAATTATGCTGATTTTGATCTTCACAAGTATGTTCTTGACCAACTGGATTAGTAAAGGCGTTTTTGCCCCCATTAATAAACTGAATATTGCCATGCAGAATATTGCGGAAGGAAATTTGGAATACATGCTTCCGGACAAAGATGACGGAGAAATAGGAGAATTGTATCGCAACTATGAGGATATGAGACTCCGACTGAAAGAATCGGCAGACGAAAAGATTTTTGCGGAGAAGCAGAATAAAGAATTAGTAAGTAATATTTCCCATGATTTAAAGACGCCTATTACTGCAATAAAAGGATATGTAGAAGGAATCATGGACGGTGTGGCGGATACCCCTGAAAAGGTGGATAAATATGTCAGAACCATTTATAATAAAGCAAATGATATGGATCGATTAATTAATGAGTTAACGGTTTACTCAGGAATTGATACCAATCGAATACCCTATCATTTTCATCGAATTGATGTTGCGGAGTATTTTGGAGATTGTGTAGAAGAAGTCGGATTGGATTTGGAATCCAAGAATATAGAATTAAACTATTCCAACTTGGTTGCACCGGGGACACTTGTTATAGCAGATCCGGAACAGATTAAGAGAGTCGTAAACAACATTATCGGCAACAGTGTGAAATATCTGGATAAAGAGAAGGGCGAAATTGATATTCGTATTTTAGATGAATTAGATTCGATAAGAGTAGAAATTGAAGATAATGGTAAGGGAATTGCAGCAAAAGATTTACCGCAGATTTTTGAACGTTTTTACAGAACAGATGCTTCTCGAAACTCTTCGAAAGGCGGAAGTGGAATTGGATTATCAATCGTTAAGAAGATTATAGAAGACCACGGTGGCTACATTTGGGCTACCAGCAAAGAGGGCGAAGGAACCTGTATGCATTTTGTAATAAGGAAATATGTGAAAACAGAGGATTAGTGGTGCCGATACTTTAAATTTTAAAGAGGCAGGAATGGAGACAGAAATGAGTAAGATATTAATTATTGAAGATGAAGAAGCAATTGCTGATTTAGAGAAGGATTACCTGGAGCTCAGTGGATTTGAAGTGGAAATCAGAAATCGGGGTGATGAAGGTCTGCAGACAGCCATGGCAGAAGAGTTTGATCTGGTGGTACTGGATTTAATGTTGCCCGGCATGGATGGTTTTGAAATCTGCAAGCAAATTCGCGAGGAAAAGAACATTCCGATTATTATGGTATCTGCCAAAAAAGATGATATCGATAAAATACGTGGATTGGGATTAGGCGCAGATGACTATATGACCAAACCTTTTAGTCCAAGTGAACTGGTTGCCAGAGTGAAAGCACATATGGCCAGATATGACAGACTCGTAGGCTCCAATCAGAAGAGCAACGATATTGTTGAAATCAGAGGCATTAGAATCGATAAAACCGCCAGAAGAGTCATGATAGATGGTGTGGAGAAGGCATTTACAGGCAAGGAATTTGATTTGCTTACCTTCTTAGCAGAGCATCCCAATCATGTTTATACCAAGGATGAGCTTTTCAGGGAAATTTGGGATATGGATTCCATTGGTGATATTGCAACCGTAACCGTTCATATTAAGAAAATACGTGAAAAAATCGAGTATGATTCAGCTAAACCACAATACATTGAGACCATCTGGGGCGTTGGCTACAGGTTTAAGGTATAATTTGAAAGGCAAGATTTGTTAGATGAAAAACATACTTTATGAGGATAATGATATAATTGTTGTTCATAAGCCTGCAGGTATTGCGACACAAACCGCCAGACTGGGGCAGCAGGACATGGTCAGTGAGTTAAAGAATTATCTTGCTAAAAATCGGGGCACTAAGCAATCGACCGACAGAGGACAAGGTGAACCTTATTTGGGAGTTGTGCACAGACTGGATCAGCCCGTGTCCGGTATTTTGGTATTTGCCAAAAATAAAGAGGCAGCAGCTTCATTAAGCAAACAGGTTACCAATGGAACAGTGCAAAAGTTTTATTATGCGGTGGTGCTAGGAGAACCGAGTGAGAAGCAGGGCAGACTTGAAAATTATTTATACAAAGACGGGAAGACAAATCTCTCTATGATAGTCAAACCGGATTTTCCGGAAGCAAAAGAGGCTGCATTGGAGTTTCAGTGGGTGAAAACATTGGTTGCCTTGGAAGCCGATCAAGAGGTTTCCCTGATGAGGATTCAGTTATTGACAGGACGACATCACCAAATAAGAGTGCAAATGTCGCATGCCGGTATGCCACTTCTAGGAGATGCGAAGTACGGAAGCGAGGAATCCAGAGCATTTGACAGACAGGTCGGTTGTAAGAATGTGGCATTATGTGCGTATAAACTTTCTTTCAAGCACCCAAAATCAGCAGAAAAAATGGATTTTGAGATACAGCCGGATGGAACAATTTTTATTCCATTCTTTGCCAAAGGAGTTTAAAAAATTCAAACATATTTTAAATAGAATTACCCATACTACCAGTAGAAATTTGATGAGAAGCTGGGAAGTGTGGGTGATTTTTTATGGATAGGTGTCATTTGGGACCAAATGGAAGAAAGTATTTAATTGTAGCAGTAGTCAGTATTTTGGTTTATCTGGGGATGAAGTATCTAAGCCCGATTCTTACACCTTTTATTCTTGCGTTTCTTCTTGCAGGGCTCATTAATCCACTGGCACAGAGAATTCATAATAAGATTAAAATCAAGAAGTCAGTTGTCGCGGGAATCATTTTGTTTATCGTTTGCATATTGGCAGGTGTTCTCATATGGTTTCTGTTAACGGCTGTTTTTACCGGTGGGGGATATTTAGCTAGACAGATTCCCGATTTTCAACAGACGCTATGCTGTTTGCTGGGCGATTGTTGTGATAATTTGGAGAAACAATTTGGCCTAGATGAAGTAGCGATTGAAAATTTTGTACTGGAACAGTCTAATTTATTAATTGATAATTTGGAGATTAAGGTTCTGCCTGCTATTATGGGGAAATCCATGGATTATATGAAAAATATTGCAGGCTGTTTCAGCTTTATCGTAGTCATGCTCATTGCGATTCTGTTGATTATGAAAGACTATGATCGATTGCTGAAGGACTTCAAGGAAAAAGAAGAATTTGCCGGTGCCTATGAGATTTCTGTAAAAGTAGTTGTATATGTAAAGACGTTTATTAAGGCGCAGTTGATTATTCTGAGCATTATCAGTATTTTATGTGCAATTACGCTTTGGTTGATTGGGATGAAGGGCGGAATTCTTTATGGGCTTTTGACTGGTGTTATGGATATGTTGCCTTTTATCGGAACCGGAATCATGTTGATACCACTTGCCTTATTCCAGTTTATAAACGGTTTTTACTGGCAGGCGATTGTGTGTTTTTGCCTTTATGGAGCGTGTGCGTTAGTGCGGGAATTTTTGGAACCCAAGCTAATAGGAAATAAAGTTGGCGTATGGCCGGTAGGGATTTTATTTGCTGTTTTCGCAGGGATTTATTTGTTCGGATTCTCCGGTATCATCAAAGGACCTTTATCTCTGGTCATTATTTGCGAAACTTGTAAGTATTTGTTTTAAGAACAGATTTGTTCTAGGAACAGATTTGTTCTTGGAACACTATTGTTCTTGTTATCGAGTGACGTGATAGGGCAGTTGTGCTATAATAAAAGCCGTGAAAAGGAATAGGGTCATGAGTAAAAAGGCGGGTAATTTATTCACAACTGCATATTTACTAATTATGTTTGGTATCTATCCGCTCTATCTGAGGAACGGCTATACAGATATAGGGAAGGATAAATATCAGTTTTTTTTAACTATTTCATTAGGTGCTTTGGCAATTTTAATTGTGATTGCGATTCTATGGGGTATACAGAAGCTTCGTACATTCAAGCAGTCCAAACAGGTTTATCTAATCAACTGGGAGAAGGTATCGGCAACAGATATTTTTGTGATTATGTATGCAACATCTCTTTTCCTGTCTTATGCGCTTAGCAATTATCGAGAAGAAGCACTATGGGGTACCCAGGGCTGGTATATGGGATTGGCAACCTGGCTGGTTCTGCTGGTACTGTACTTTTTGATTTCCCGAATGTGGAATGGACAAGGATATGCAATTGTGTTGTGTGTGGCGATGGCAACTTCCGGAATCGTATGTTTGCTGGGGATTCTGAATCGCTTTTCGGTTTATCTGCTTGCAATCGAAAACAGACCTTCCAATTTTTTATCCACAATTGGAAACATTAACTGGTTTTGCGGTTATCTTTCGGTGACAATACCGATTGGTGTATGTTTATTTCTGTTTACGGAAAAGAAGTTGCAACAGTGGCTGATTGGTCTATACATAAGCATTGCTTTTGTGGCAGCTTTTGCGCAGGGGAGCAGCAGTATTTTTCTTTTTTTTGGAGCTTTATTTTTTGTTTTGTTATGGATAGCAGTTCAAAAGCGAAGTTGGTTAAAAAAGTGGTTTTTACTGGTAGCCATTTGGGGCTTTTCAGCACAAGTGATTCGCTTGTTACGATGGGTCACAGCAGAAGCTTATAATTATGATATCAAAAATCTTTGTGGATATCTGACTGATTCAAATTTGACTTGGTGGATAGGAATCGCCGGATTAGGAGCCTTTCTACTTTTGTTAATAAAAGATAAAAGAAACCAGCCAGCAGAGGTTAATAATGGAATCAATTATACAAAAATGATCCACCAAATCATGATAGGCGGATTGGCAGCAGGCCTTGGTATTTGGATTGTATGCGCTCTTTGGAATACAAGGTACGGAATTCCCGGACTTCAGGAAAATAGCATTTTTCTATTCAATGATAATTGGGGCAATGGGAGAGGGGCTACATTCCGGACAGGATTTTGGATTTTTAGAGAAATACCATTCACCAAAAAGCTATTGGGAGTTGGACCGGACTGTTTCTCAATACAGGCTTATAATATACCTGAGCTGGCTAGATTTTTAAGAGAAAGTTTTGGCAGTAGCAGGCTTACTAATGCTCATAATGAATTGCTGACTTCCTTAGTAAATAATGGGATCATAGGCGTCCTTCTTTATATAGGAATGTTTACTTCTTTTATAGGAAGAAGTATAAAAAAAGCAGTTCAGAAACCGATTCTTTATATACCGGTAGTTTGTATCATTTGTTATCTGATACATAATTTTATAAGCTTTGAACAAGTCTTAAACCTTCCTTTTGCGATTTTTATGCTGGCAATAGGGGAGAGTATATTGACAAATTCAGGAGATTTACCTACAATCAGAATACAGTTTTTAGTCAGAAAAGAGGAGAAATGATGGCAGAGAAGAAATTAGTAGAGGCAATTACATCCATGGGCGAAGACTTCGCACAGTGGTATACGGATGTAGTGAAGAAAGCAGAATTAATTGATTATTCAAACGTAAAGGGCTGTATGGTAATTAAGCCTGCCGGATATGCTATTTGGGAGAGCATTCAGAGACAACTGGATGACAGATTTAAAGCAACCGGCGTGGAAAATGTGTATATGCCCATGTTCATTCCCGAAAGTCTTTTGGAGAAGGAAAAAGACCATGTAGAAGGATTTGCACCTGAAGTTGCATGGGTAACCCATGGTGGATTAAATCCACTTCCCGAAAGAATGTGTGTAAGACCTACTTCCGAAACTCTGTTTTGTGATTTTTATAAAGGTGATATTCATTCCTATCGTGACCTGCCTAAGGTTTATAACCAGTGGTGTAGCGTTGTGCGTTGGGAGAAGGAGACAAGACCGTTTTTACGTTCCAGAGAATTCTTATGGCAGGAAGGTCATACTGCACATGCAACAGGAGAAGATGCACAAGCAAGAACAGAGCAGATGTTGAATGTATACGCTGATTTCTGTGAAGAAGTACTGGCAATTCCGGTTGTTAAAGGACGTAAGACTGAAAAGGAAAAATTCGCAGGTGCAGAAGCTACCTATACAATAGAAGCATTGATGCATGATGGAAAGGCATTACAGTCCGGTACCAGCCACAATTTTGGAGATGGTTTTGCGAAAGCTTTTGATATTCAGTATACAGATAAGGACAATCAGTTAAAGTATGTACACCAGACTTCATGGGGTATGTCTACCAGAATTATCGGCGCCATTATTATGGTACATGGTGATGATTCGGGATTGGTACTGCCGCCTAAGATTGCACCTACACAGGTTATGATTATTCCGATTCAGCAGAAGAAAGAAGGCGTCCTTGATAAAGCCTATGAGCTGCGTGACAGACTCAGCAACTTCCGCGTGAAGGTGGATGATTCCGACAAGAGCCCCGGCTGGAAATTCTCTGAACAGGAAATGCGTGGTATCCCTTTGCGTGTTGAAATTGGACCTAAGGATATTGAAGCCGGTAAATGTGTTATTTGTCGTCGTGATACAGGTGAAAAATTAGAAGTTGCTTTAGATGAATTAGAAGCAACGATTGAGAAGCTTTTGGTTCAGATTCAGGCAGATATGCTGGACAAGGCTAAGAAACATTTGGAAGCACATACTTATGAAGCTAAGAATAAAGAAGAATTTGAAAAAGTGTTTGCAGAGAAAACCGGCTTTGTAAAAGCCATGTGGTGTGGCGAAACTGCCTGTGAAGAAGCAATTAAAGAAAATATGGCAGTAACCAGCCGTTGTATGCCTTTTCATCAAGAGTGCCTGTCCGACAAGTGCGTTTATTGCGGAAAGCCTGCTAAGAAAATGGTATACTGGGGACGTGCTTATTAGATCAAAGAAAAAAGGATGATTGCATGATACAGCTACCTGAAAATGTCAAATTTATTATTCAGACTATTACCGACGCCGGATATGAGGCATTTGCCGTAGGTGGCTGTATTCGTGATTCTATTTTAGGAAGAGAACCGGAGGATTGGGATATTACGACTTCGGCAACACCCCTTCAAATCAAAGAATTGTTTCGTCGTACAATTGATACCGGTATTGCCCATGGAACAGTTACAGTTATGCTGGATAAAGAGGGATTTGAGGTTACAACTTATCGTATTGACGGAGAATATGAAGATAGCAGACATCCTAAAGAAGTGACCTTTACAGCCAGTCTCAAAGAAGATTTGCGAAGACGTGACTTTACCATTAATGCTATGGCATACAATGATGAAGTCGGGTTAGTTGATATTTTTGACGGCAAAAAAGACATCGAAAGAAAGATGATTCGATGTGTAGGAAATCCAATAGAGCGATTTACAGAGGATGCACTGCGCATGATGCGAGCAGTGCGTTTTTCAGCACAACTGGATTATGAAATTGAAGAGCAGACGAAAAAGGCTATTTGCAAACTGGCTCCTAATCTTGTCAATATCAGTGCAGAAAGAATACAAACAGAATTGGTGAAGTTGGTCATATCCCCTCATCCCGAAAAGCTTTTAGTAGCTTATGAAACCGATATTACCAAGGTGATTTTGCCGGAATTTGATGCTTGTATGAAAACCAGACAGAAAAATCCATATCACTGCTATAACGTTGGAGAGCACACGATTAAATCCATGGAAGCAGTGAGAGCAGATAAGGTATTACGCCTCGCCATGCTTTTCCATGATTTTGGCAAGCCTGTGAAATGGACAACAGATGAAAACGGAATTGATCATTTTTACGGACATCCTGAAATTTCCGAGGAAATGACACGTCAGATTCTGCGAAGGCTGAAGTTTGATAATGAAACCCTTAGAATCGTTACTGCTTTAGTCAAGTTTCATGATATGGACATCAATCCAGCAGCGAAGAGTATCAGGCGAAGCATTTTGAAAACGGGCGAGGATATTTTCCCGCTATTACTGGAAGTAAAGCGAGCTGACATGGAAGCACAAAGCAGCTTTTCCTATGAGAAAAAGCTGGAATTGTTGCAGGCAATTAACAAGGCTTATGAAGAAGTTTTAGAAGCAGAACAATGCGTGTCATTAAAGACACTGGCAGTTACAGGCAGAGACCTGATGCAGAAGCTGAATATGCCACCCGGCAAGGAAATCGGAGAAATATTAAAACAGCTTTTAGATTATGTAATTGAGGAGCCTGCCCATAATCAAAAGGAACTATTACTGGAAAAAGCGATGGAATATAGAACAACTGAATAAATAATTACAGACTGTAGGTTTTGGTAATACTTTATGACGGCTATTCATATGATAGGATAGGACACGAATTGGGGGTAGCCGCCGTGAATGACAGAAGCGTCAGTTTGCTAAGTAATTATGATATGGAAGTGCTTCGGACCTGGAAGGGACGGGGCGCTATTCTTTGTGAAACGAATCAAGGCACATTCATTTGGAAGGAATATGCAGGGCATAGGGAAAAGGTGATTTTTCAGGATGCAGTACTTCGCCTTGTACAGGAAAGAGGCTTTCTGAATGTTGAAAACATAGTTAAGAATAAAGAACAGGAATTTCTGACCCAGGATCAAGATGGAACTCTATATGTGCTTAAAACCTATTTAGAGGGCAGAGAATGCAACGTACGAGACCCGGAGGAATGCAGACAGGCAGTGAAAACATTGGCTACTCTGCATAAGGCGTCTTATTGTCAGGAGCCTTTACCCGGATTCAGCACGGTGCATAGTACAAATCGCGAGTTTGAAAAGCACAATAAGGAACTCCGGCATGTGAGAAAATACTTAAAAGAAAGAGGTCAAAAGACAGATTTCGAGATTGTATTGCTACAGAGCTATGACTACTTTTTTAATCGTGCGTTAGAAATTGCCGAAGAGCAGAAAAGCTTTCAATCGGAAGAAGACAGCAACTATTTTTGCCATGGGGATTATCAGTATCACAATATTTTGTTTTCTGGAAAAGAAATCCATTTAATTAATTTTGAGAAATGCCAGCAGGCGAGTCCAGTCAAAGATTTGTATCTATTCGTAAGAAAATTATTGGAGAAAAGCAATTGGTCGATCCAGACCGGTTTTGATTTATTGAATGCATATGAAGCAGTACGTCCTATGGAAAAAGAGGAGTACAGACAATTGTTTTATCGACTGGCATATCCTGAGAAGTTCTGGAAAATAGTAAATTTTTATTACAATTCGGGGAAAGCTTGGATTCCGGGCAAAAATTCGGAGAAGCTTCAAAAATTATCTGATCAGGAAATAAATAAACAGGCGTTTCTTAAGAAATTTATGGAATACTATGGATTGGATTCTGAAGCTGTACGTGATATACTTTAAGTAATTATGAATAATGTAAAGTTCACATAGTAAGTATAGGGTGCGAAAGA
The DNA here is from genome assembly GCA_964571145.1 of uncultured Lachnospiraceae bacterium. Classification (GTDB taxonomy): domain Bacteria; phylum Bacillota; class Clostridia; order Lachnospirales; family Lachnospiraceae; genus Suilimivivens. Next base: position 17,290 of record CAZNAP010000042.1, read on the forward strand.
CGGAAAAGGTTGAAGGAATGATAAAAAAAGATAAAATACAAAAGCTGATAAAGCCATTTATATGTAGTTTATGTCTACTCCTGACAGGATGTAGTGCGATTGGACTTGCACAGGAATCCACCTTTGACAGTGCTTATGAAAATGTGGAGGAGGAAGTGCCAGTTGATATTTTTACCTCATCTGCCGCCGTACTCATCGAATCAATTAATCTTGATGAACAGACAATTACTCTGTATATGACAGACAGCAACGAGAGCAGGACTTTTTATTATGATAATGTAACAAGCGTGCAGGATAAGTATGGCAGTGCCATGAGCATGACACAATTGGCTGCAGGAGAAATTGCTGATATTACCTATAACAGCGAATTGGAGAAGGTTGGTTCCATTAGCCTGTCGGCCGATGCCTGGAGTCAGGACAGCGTTACAAAATATAACTTAACAGCCGGAAACGGAAGCGTAACCATAGGCGATGAAATTTACAGTCTTGATGCCAACGTAAAAGTCTTTTCCGAAGGACAGGCTATTGCTATTGAACAGGTTATTAGTCAGGATGTACTTAATTTCCGTGGAAAAGGCCATACCATTATGAGTATTTCAGTGGATAAAGGACATGGATATTTGGATCTTGTTAATGATGAGGCACTGCTTGGTGGATGGATTGAAATCGGACAGGCTGTAATCTCACAAATTGCACCGGACATGCTTTTAACGGTTCCGGAAGGCAGTTATACTGTGCGTATGACAGCACAGGGGATAGAGGAAACCAGAGATATTGTAATAGAAAGAAATAAAGAAGCAGTCATTGATTTAAGTAATATAGAAGTACCAAAGCCGGAGAACGGCAGAGTTATTTTTGAGATTTCGCCGGCCAATGCAACAGTTTATGTGGATAATGAGAAGATAGATACCAGCGCTTATGTGATTCGCCTACCTTTTGGTTTACATCAGGTTACAGCACAGGCATCCGGGTATGATACGCTTACTGAATATGTGCAGGTAGAAGGTGAAACCACTAGTATCAAGATGGAGCTGCAAGAACAGTCTACGGTTTCAGGAAACGATATAACTAATCAGAAAGAGAACAGTACCGTTACAGTTGATACACCGATTGGGGCAGAGGTATATCAGGATAATCTGTATATGGGAATTGCACCGGTAACCTATTTTAAAACAGCCGGAAGCCATACGATTACACTGCGTAGGTCGGGTTATATTACAAGAAGCTATGCTGTTCAGATTGCAGATGATGACAAGGATGTAACGTATTCCTTCGCAGAACTGGATCCTGAGAATGGACAAAATACCGTTAGCGGAAATAGTACTGAGGTTTCAAAGAATACGGTCAGTGGAAATGAATCTACGCAAAATACCGTTAGTGGAAACACTGTTAGCGGAAATAGCAATAATTAGCAAAACAATTCGTGAAAAACACTGAAAAACCGCATAAAATCGCAAAAATTCCTTGACAAATGAGGCTAAAAACGATATATATAAATATAGGCGTTTCAAAAGAGACATCTACGAAAAAA
>CAZNAP010000043.1:0-1474 GCA_964571145.1 uncultured Lachnospiraceae bacterium
GACGCCCTTTGCAAGACAAGCCCCTTGCCCAGACATGATAGTTGTTTACTGTTTTTTGGTAACTGTTATTTTGGCGACGGTTATTTCTATGACTGTTATTTTGATGACTGTTATTTTGATGACTAATTTAAAGAATATATTGTCTTAGTAGGTGTTATTTCATCCATTGGGGACTATATGTGAATAGGCGAAGTTTTAGTAGGTATGATTTTTGACTTTTTGTGGACTGATTTGGACTATTCATGCATTTTCGTAGGTTGACTACTCCGTAATTTTGTGGGCTAGATTCATCCATTTTCGTTTTAAGTAGGTCGGCGGCTCTGAATTCTGTGGGCGAAAATCAACTAGTAAGGCTTTTTAGTAGGATTTGGGTTCGAAAATTCTGTGGACGAAATTCAACTATTCACGCTTTTGATAGGTTGACGGCAAATAGAGTCTCACAGAAGATTACAATGACTTGCAACGGCTCAATGACTGGCAGTGACTCCTGGCAACTCACAATCAACACCGCTGCTGGCGGCTCCGAATTCTGTGAACTAGCTTCAACTATTCATGTTTTGGGATATTTTATGTCATTGCTAAATAATATCACTTTCTAAAATGCTCTCTATAACTCGCTTCACCTCTCTGGTGTCCAGAACATGACTTTTGCTTTCAAATGTTAAAAACAAATTTCTGCCAAGTGTAATTTCATTGTTGCTATAACTTGACATTTTTACTACAAAACTGTTTTTGTACTTCTCATCATCCATCATGCCACAATGTTCAAGATAAACTATTCTTCTTGTACGAGGAAGTAGTATCGTGAAATCAGGATAACGCACCTCATTATTCTTCAGAAAAATTGGGCACTCATATTTGTAAACTAATCCCATATACAGTAACATATCAGCAATAATTATTTCGGCTTTTGATCTCACCTGCTCTCCACGTTTTGTAAAGAGAAGCGAATCTTTTTCCGAAAAACGCATTCCTTGATATGGTTCTTCCATCCATTTGTCTGCATATTCCTGTGCCGTAGGAACTCGCGATTCAATTAGATTTTTACGATACGCATTCATATTCATGTATACTTGTGTCAGTGATAAATCATCTGACACAAGTTCACACTTGGCCAGCACCAAGTTAATATATGCCAATTTCTTCTTTGCCTCTTTCAGAAGCCTTCTATCATAATCTTTCTGTGCCAATGCCAGTGCCAGCGGAAACTGAGCTTTGTGAATATAGACCCCTTTTTTAGCTTTTGGTGTTTCTCTGTAATAATACTGCACATTTGTACCTTTACGCGCAATCCGAAGTGTTCCTTTGGGTGACTCGGAAAGTGACTTTTCAATAGTTGTAATCAATACTTCCAGCTCTTTTTTTTGACATATCAATTCTTGTTTCAGCACTTGATTTGCTCCTCTCTTATAACCGTTTCAGTTGATAGTTACTGTTGATTCTTTCTGTTAATTCTTTCTGCTGATTCTTTCTG
>CAZNAP010000043.1:1574-18202 GCA_964571145.1 uncultured Lachnospiraceae bacterium
AATAGGCAATAGTATTGGGTAATAGTCAGTAACAATAGGTAACAGGCAGTAGTATTGGGTAATAGTCAATAACAATAGGTAACAGGCAGTAGTATTGGGTAATAGTCGGTAACAATAGGTAACAGGCAGTAGTATTAGAAAATAGTCTGTAGTATTAGAAAAAAGTCTGTAGTATTAGGTATAAGTCGATAATATCGGAAAGCAGCGATAATAATGAGTAGTATAAGGAAATATAAGAAGTAATCAAGTAATATAAACAATAATGGGAATTTAAAGGATTTGAATTAATATTGAAAATTTTTGATTTGCAAATAGATAAATTGAGAACGTTTCTAATAGAATACCCGGCAAGCCTATTAGGCCTACCGGGTGTAAATCAACAAAAAAATGTTTGTAACCAATAACTTCTCTTCGACACAGCATTACTAATGAAGTAATATTACTACTAATACAGCATTACTGCTTCATCGGGAAACGAATTACATCATTCCGCCCATTCCGCCGCCTGCAGGCATTGCAGGAGCATCTTCTTTGATGTTTGCAACAACGGATTCTGTAGTAAGGAGTGTAGAAGCAACGCTGGTTGCGTTCTGTAGTGCACTTCTTGTTACCTTAGCGGGATCCAGAATACCTGCGGAAACCATATCTACATATTCTTCTTTCAATACATCGAAGCCTACGCCAGCCTTGGATTCTTTAACCTTGTTGATAATAACGCTGCCTTCCAAGCCTGCATTTGCTGCAATATGGAAAAGCGGGGATTCCAGCGCTTTTAATACCAGCTGTGCACCGGTCTTCTCATCGCCTAACATTGTTTCAGCAAGTTTTTCAACATCCTTTGATGCGTGGATATATGCAGAGCCACCACCACAGATAATTCCTTCTTCTACTGCTGCTCTGGTTGCTGCAAGAGCATCTTCCAGACGAAGTTTTGCTTCTTTCATTTCAGTTTCAGTAGCGGCACCTACGCGGATAACAGCTACGCCACCTGCCAATTTAGCAAGTCTTTCCTGAAGTTTTTCTCTATCGAAATCGGATGTTGTTTCTTCGATTTGACCCTTAATCTGATTAATTCTTGCTGCAATGGCATTCTTATCGCCTTCGCCATCAACAATGACAGTGTTTTCTTTCTGTACTTTAACAGATTTTGCACGTCCCAACTGTTCCATTGTTGTTTCTTTCAAATCCAGACCCAGTTCTTCGCTGATTACCTGACCACCTGTCAGAATTGCAATATCCTCAAGCATTGCTTTTCTTCTATCGCCATAACCAGGTGCCTTAACAGCTACTACATTAAAGGTTCCACGCAGTTTATTGACGATTAATGTTGTAAGAGCTTCGCCTTCAACATCTTCTGCAATAATTAACAGTTTAGCACCAGACTGTACTACCTGCTCTAACAGCGGTAGAATTTCCTGAATATTGGAGATTTTCTTATCTGTAATGAGGATATAAGGATTCTCAAGAACTGCTTCCATTTTATCCATATCTGTAGCCATATATGCTGAGATATAACCTCTGTCAAACTGCATACCTTCAACTAAATCAAGCTCAGTCATCATGGTCTTGCTTTCTTCGATTGTGATAACACCATCACCAGATACCTTTTCCATAGCATCTGCAACCAGTTTACCAACTTCATCATCACCAGCTGAAATAGCTGCTACTCTGGCAATATGTTCTTTTCCGTTTAATTTAGAACTCATTTTGGAAATAGCTTCTACAGCACAGTCTGTTGCTTTCTTCATACCTTTACGCAAGATAATCGGGTTAGCGCCTGCTGCCAGGTTCTTCATACCTGCATTTACCATTGCCTGTGCAAGAACTGTTGCGGTAGTTGTACCATCACCTGCTACATCGTTTGTCTTGGTTGCTACTTCTTTTACAAGCTGAGCGCCCATATTTTCAAAAGCATCTTCCAGTTCAATTTCTTTTGCAATAGTTACACCATCATTTGTAATTAAAGGTGCACCATAGGATTTGTCAAGAACGACGTTTCTACCTTTAGGTCCTAATGTTACTCTAACTGTATCTGCTAACTGATTCACACCTGATTCAAGTGCTGCACGGGCTTCTGCTCCGTATTTAATTTCCTTTGCCATTTAAAAGGCCTCCTTTTATGCTATTTCATTTTTATTTCAATTCCACTTTTTACTTCATTGTGACTTCATTTTTATTGTGACTTCATTTTCATTGTGACTTCATTTTCATTGTGACTTAGTTTTCATTGTGTCTTAGTTTTCATTGTGACTTCATTCGAAATGTATCATTCACATGATTGAATCACACTGATTTACTACTTAATCACTGCAAGAATATCGCTCTGCTTTACAATGATGAATTCATCTTCCTCGATTTTCACTTCTGTGCCTGCATACTTGGAATAAATAACCTGATCGCCAGCTTTCACTTCCATCTTGATTTCCTTGCCGTCTACTGTTCCGCCCGGTCCAACTGCAATCACTTCGGCCTGCTGGGGTTTTTCCTTATTCTGTCCCGGTAATACAATGCCGGACTTAGTCGTTTCTTCTGCTACCAGTTGTTTTAATACAACCCTGTCTCCTAATGGTACTAGTTTCATTGAAATGCCTCCTTTATAATAGTAAAATTATGATCTCTTTTTTGTTAGCACTCTTTCTAATTGAGTGCTAAAACCTAAAACATATATTAGTTTTATATGCTTTTCTTTGCAACCGTTATTACAGGTGTATACTACTATGTTTTCTCTTGTTTTCTATCGATTTCTTAATTATTCTTTTATTTTCTCATTTTCTCTCAAACATCACGATTTAATAATTTGTTTATACTTTTCCAGACGTTCTCTGTAGCCGGGTGCATTTTTGATTTCAAATTTATTGCTGAACATCTCGTATTCCGCATCACCCAAAGCATCCTCCAACTTAGTCTCGATATTGGTTTTGTAAACAACACCTACTGCCACCGATGGCGCCAGTAACTTATCTTCATAGTTTAGGCATCTTTTCTGTATTTTAGACGCATAATTTTCTGCTTCTCCATTAACCGCAAGTGGAATCAAGACACCAAATACATCTCCGTCAATTCTTCCAATTACAAATTCAGGTTTCGCTTCTTCTTTCAATATATCAGCGACGATACAAATCAACCGGTCGCTTTCTTCAGAACCGAAATGATCATTTACAAACTTCCAGTCATTAATATTCACATGAACAACTGCTACCGGAACCACCTCTGAGCGGTCGATAATATTCATTCTGGCTTCAAAGTAATTCTTGCTGAAAACGCCTGTCAAAATATCTTCTTTTTCTTTTTGACCACTGCTGTAACGCTTATCTGCCAATTGTCTCTCCAACTCTTCCAGATAAATAGCGCCTTCCCTATGTAAATATGCTTCTTCTCCCAATTTTGAGAGAAGCTCTATTGTACCGTCTAACATTTCGTCCATCAGATGTTTGTCTCGCTCAGGTTCCAGCATCTTTACATACAAATGTCCCATGGTACGATTTTGAACTCGCAGTTTTCTGCCCGGCTCATGAATGACATCTGGATGATACCCCAAAAAGCTGTCCCCAATTACAACCTCTTTCTCCCCATGTCGATCCGTCAGTAAAATATTCAGTTCCAGTATTTGAGCCACATTCTCTAAATACTTTTTAATAATTTCCATATCATATAAATTGGAAAGTGCATAGTTCTTAATATTCTCTTTAATTTTCTTATCGTATGGTATTGCTTCGTAACCCATAATGACCTCCTAGTATTTTGTCTTCCACCTCTGTGGCAGTTCTTAGTTTTAGACAATCTTCAGCTAACGCATTTGCTTCTTTTATTGTTATTCCAGCCAGTGCTGCTTTCATCTGGGGAATACTTCTCTCGTTCATACTGAGGCTGGTCGCACCGAGCCCAATTAATAGTATACCTGATTCCGATTCGCCTGCCAATTCGCCACAAACCGAAATATGTTTCTTCCTATTATTAAATTCTTGAAATACAAACTTCATCAGTCGTAGCATTGCCGGGGAAAGTGGTTGGTAATAAGTGGTGACCTCACTATTCATTCTATCCGCTGCGCATACATATTGTGCCAAATCGTTGGTTCCAATGCTGGCAAAATCGACCTCCTGTGCTACCAAGTCTGCCAATAAGGCAATCGATGGAATTTCGATCATCACACCCAGCTTGATATCCTTATTATATGCAACTCCTTCTTGTGTCAGCTGATTCATTGCTTGTTGCACGGCTGCTTTGGCCAGCAGAATATCATCCATACTGCCTACCATGGGAAACATAATCTGTAACGGCCCATAAGCTGATGCCCGCAGTGCTGCCCTAAGTTGTGTCTCTAAGATTGTAGAATATTTTAGGCAAAAACGTAATGCCCGATTTCCCAATGCCGGATTTTCTTCCTTAGCTGTCTGAAAATACGATAGCTTCTTGTCTCCACCAATGTCCAGTGTTCTTAATGTAACTGCTTTACCTCCTGCTTGTCTGAGTACTTGCTTATAAATTTCAAACTGTTCCTCTTCTGTTGGTAAAGACTTTCTTTTCATATATAAAAATTCGGTTCGAAACAGACCAATCGTATCATAGTCAAGTGCTTCTGCTCCAAAATATTCCGAACTGATATTGATTCCTATCTCAATTTTTCTTCCGTCCTTTGTCAATGCAGGTTTATTGGTATATGCCTCCCCTGCTTTCTGCCTTTCCGCGAAAACATACTGTTTTTCCTGATATTCTGAAATACATTCTGCGCTTGGTTCCAAAATAAGCTCACCGCCTATGGCATCCAAAATAAGTTCCTGCCCCTGTGTGAGCTCCGATACGATTCCTTCCATGCCTAAAGCTGTCGGTATTTGATAACTTCTTGCAATAATTGCAGTATGAGAGTATGCACCGCCAATTTCCGTAATAATTCCCTTTACATGCGTTCGATCCAACAAGGCGGTATCGCTTGGCAAAAGTTCATGTGCCACAACAATCACGTCCTCTTTTAAGTCAGATAATTGACTGGATGTATCTCCCTGCAGCAAACGCAAAATTCTGTTTTTTACATCTCGTAAATCGGCTGTTCTAGACGCAATAATTGGATCTTCTACTTGTTCCAACAAGACACAGGCATTCTCAAATACAGTATCCACCGCATGTACCGGACTTACCTGCTCTTCCTTTACTAAATATGCTATCTTATTTCGAATTTCCACATCATGCAAAATTTCCTGATGTGCCACGAAAATTCCCGATTTTTCAGGAGATATCTTCATCAATTCTGTGACAATTCCAGATAATTCCGTTTCCGCACAATCATATGCATTTTTCAACAATGCAATTTGCTTGTCTAAATCCTTGGCTGGAAAATGTGTTGCAGTTTGTTTTTGGTCGATTGCATGATAAATACATGCTTTTCCAATAGCAATTCCCGGAGAAATAATCTTATCTTTCAACTTTATTGATTTTCCTGTCATTCACGCCCTCGCTTTCTAGTTAGTCGCTCGGTGCATATCCGAATGACTAAGAAAACAGCCCATACAAATATAGTATATATCCAATGTCGGTTTTTGAGAAGACCCCATAATCTTAACATGTTCTTAACACTTATTTATGAGGATTGAATTGCCCTGTTTCCACGAAAACGATATAATGAAGCAGAACAAAAACATTACGAAGCAAAATTGCAATGTAATAAGACATAATATACCATTTTTCAATTAATCTGTGTAATATTGGGAGGATAAAGTTTGAAATTAAAATTACCGCTTCGCAAATATAAAAGAAAGCCGTCTTCCTATATAAAGGATACGCTGTTGACTATCGGTATTTTAATTATTGCTACCGGTATTGCATTTGCATTCTTCTATATTGTACCGGAAAATTCGGCAAACATTGCACTGGTTTATATTACAGCGCTCGTCTTAACAGCGCGCTTTACCACCGGTTACCTTTATGGTATATTGGCTTCCCTGGTCAGTGTGGTAGGAATCAACTTCCTATTTACATACCCTTACTTTCAGGTCAATTTTACACTTATAGGGTATCCCGTCACCTTTCTCTTTACCTTGTTGATTGCTATTATTGTCTGTGCCCTGACCACTCGCATGAAAGAACAGGCTGATATTCTGATAGAGCGCGAAAAGCTGCTGATGGAAGCTGAAAAAGAAAAAATGCGTGCCAATCTCCTCCGTTCTGTGTCCCATGATTTAAGAACACCTTTAACCGGAATTATTGGAAATAGTTCTACCTACATAGATAATTACCAATCCATTAGCGAGCAAGAACGACTTGAACTGGTTAACCATATCAAAGAAGATTCTAATTGGCTTTTAAATATGGTTGAAAATCTTCTTTCCGTTACCAGAATACGACAAAATTCAATGAAAATTACAACCACTCCTGAATCAGTCGAAGAAGTTGTTTCTGAAGCCATTCAACGTCTACAAAAACGACTTCCCGAAGCAACAATTCAGGTACAGGTACCGGAAGACTTCATTATGATCCCCATGGATGCGGTGTTGATTGAACAGGTTATTATTAACTTGTTGGAAAATGCCATTATCCATTCCGGCAGCGACCTTCCTGTAGAACTGACTGTTACAAAAAACACTTCAGATATTGTGTTTAGTGTCAGAGACTACGGCATTGGCATCGCCCCCGACCGTCTTGATAGTATTTTTGATGGTTCCGGTTACAATCCCGATATTACCTCTGATTCACATCGTGGAATGGGTATCGGCTTATCAATCTGTAAGACCATTATTACCGCCCATAACGGAAACATCAGTGTAACTAATCATGATAATGGAGCAGAATTTATCTTTACATTGCCCAGAGAGGAATCAATATGACTCAAAATATCTTGACCAAAAACAGTATTTTACTAATTGAAGATGAAGAAAATATTCGTTCTTTTATTTCCACCACCTTAAAAGCACAGGGATATAAAATGACTGTTGCTGCTACCGGAAAAGAAGGCCTTCACTTAACAGCATCTCTTTGTCCGGACATTATCTTGCTGGATTTAGGACTGCCCGATATCGATGGGCTGGATGTGATTACACAGCTTCGTGCCTGGACAGGTGTCCCGATTATTGTCATTTCTGCCCGCAGCAATGAGCGTGAGAAGGCCAAAGCATTGGATTGTGGCGCTGATGACTACATAACCAAACCCTTCGGCACTGTGGAACTGCTGGCGAGAATTCGAACCTCTCTTCGTCACAGCAGTCAGATGCAGGATATGTCTTCCTATCATCAAAAACCTTATCATTTTCAGGACCTAACCATTCATTTTGAAGACCGCGTGGTCACACTTGAAAAGAATATTATTCATTTAACACAAATTGAATATAAACTGTTGACTCTGCTTGCCAAAAACTCGGGAAAAGTATTGACCTACACTTCCATCATGGAGAAAATCTGGGGTCCCTATACTGACAGCAATAATCAGATTCTCCGCGTTAATATGGCCAACATTCGCCGCAAAATCGAAAAGAATCCTGCTGCTCCTGTTTATGTCTTTACTGAAATTGGGATTGGTTACCGAATGGCAGAAAGTGAGTAAAATAAGCGTATCACTTTTACAAGTGATACGCTTATTACTATTTCTTGTCACGAAGCAAAAGCACAAAAAAGACTGAACAGAGTATAAAGCTTGGAGCTGAGATAATCAAACCATCGGTAATAATCATCGTAGAGCTTTCGGATACACCGCTGATAAATAGCTGTCCGATGCTTTTTCCGCCGAAATTGATTGCGGCGTGCATAATTGCGGCAGGGTAAATCGAGCCGGTCTTTTTCGTCAGCCACATTAGTCCCATACCCATGAACGTGCATAGAATACACATAAACAGAATACCAAGATATGGATAACCGTCATATTCCGTACCGAAGTTATGTCCGGCAACCGTAAGTTCCGCATGCCACAATCCCCAGATTACACCACCAATAATAATTGTACCTGTTGTGCCGAACAACGGCTCCATTTTTGGATTCATATAACCTCGCCAGCCAAACTCCTCACCAAAAGTATTAAATGCCATAATCGGAATTACCGCAAGTGCAGATAAAATTCTGCCCGTAATCTGCATACCGTTCAAGCCGCCGCCGATATTAGAAAAATCTGCACCGCCGCAAACGATTGTTGTCATAATCCCCTCGGTTATTCCCATGACAACCACAGCAAATATCGCTATTAAGTAATATCTTACGTTTCCTTTTAATCTCAAATGCAGCATACTGTCATGCCAGCCCTCATGTGTGAGTTTACGGGTAATGACATTGGCAAGAGCAGGAGCATACAGGACAGGAAGACTAAACAACGGCATCTTATAGGTTTCAAACCATTCATGATATCCGAAAGCAAGGTTGAAAATAATTGCGGGAATCCACGACAAGCCAAATGTCAGTAAAAGAAAGATGACAAGTCGCTTTATTGTAAGCCTTTTATTTGTCATATTCGTTCACCCCCTTCATAAACAGCTTGCAGGACACTTTATAGGACAAAATATATGCACCGATGGATATGAATGGAAATAATCCCGCGCTATTTGCACTGAAGTCAACCAGCCATTTAAATAGTTTTTCCTGCACTTCCTCAGGGACAAATACTACCAATAAAACGATTAATATTGCCAATCCAAGCATTATAATCAGGTTTATTAAAGTACCCTTCTTTTCGCCGAAACGAAACATCAATGGAAATGAAAATGAATTCTGAAATAGCAGGAAAAAGAAAAGCAGGACTAATATGCCTGTGTAACTGACAGCTTCCTCACCAATCGTAAACCAGCGCATTGTTGCAACAAGTGTTTCTGCAACATAGCTCGAAACGAAATAGAGTCCACACATGGCAAATGACAGCACATATTTTGTATACAGGGATTTGTTTACACCGTTTGGTGTGGATGCAGTGAAATATGCCCATAGTTTTCTGCCTTCTCCGTGAAAAACATTCAGTAATAAACCGCCTACACAAAAATACCCCAGAACGATTGATAGTATTCTCATCTTATCAGAGGTCAGCGTTCGGATAATCCAGCCATCTCCTCCATAACTATTACGTAAAGAAACAATTGTTAAGACTGCTGCCAGAAATAGCAATGCAGCAAATGGCAGACTTATTACGCCAAGAATACTTTTCCTGTTCTGCTTGAGTTCCTTGTAAAGAAAGCCAACCGGTTCACTGTGCGGCACGGTGAGATTTACCTTTTCTTCCTTTGTGTGCGTCTTTTTTATTCTGATACCGCCCAAATAGGCAAATTGCAAACGATAATAGACAACGAAAAAATACACAGCACAGAGGGCAAGCGTAAGCGGAATAATCCAAATCAACATTTCTCCTGTCAGCTTCGGAAGAAAATCAAAGGACAAAGGTTCAGTGGTGTCAGAAAGAAGCATTACCATAACATCAAAACCGGTGTACCTTAGGATTACATAACCCAGACAAAGTATAACTGATATACTAATCAGGTGACCTCGTGTATCCAGCTTCTGATACTCCTCTGCTGTTCTTGCCTGAAGCCTGAAAAAATCAGTAATTGTCTTAGAAAGCAGAGCAATATCCCAAAATACGAACGGCAAAACAACATATCCGATTTGAAAATCTACGTTCATAATCAGACATATTCCAATAACACCGACGAATCCAATCAGCATAGATAAAAGCTGCATAACTGCAAATCGTGCCAGCATAACCGCTGCACGTACGAAGGGTGTAATGGGCAATGCATAGGAATAACCAAGCCATCCCGTATTCAGGTCAGCGCCGAATAATTTATCTTCTACAAATAGCACCATCGGACATAATAGGAATACAATTGAGATATTTTTAGCAAAGCGCAGTATTGCATCAGTTGATTCAGCATTATTGCTCAGCACAAAATATCCCCCAAGAAAGAAAAAAACCATAAGAAACAATACGACTAGAACACCTATCAAGCAATGCTTTCTGTTTATACGAAGCTCACGGAACAGCAGAGAACGGATTATTTTCATAAAGACCACTCCCTTTCGTCCTTATGCACATAGTAAAGCATGATGTCATCCAGACTTGCAGGGTCGACGATTACGCCACGATATTTGTATTCTGCGGACTGACGGTCATTCACCATAACCTCTGCGCCATATGTATTTAATCTGATACTGACGATATTTTCAGAGGGAATTTTTTCAAGCTCATCCTTGCTGCATTTCAGAAGACCATGGGCTTCAAGAATATCGTCCTTGAAGCCTGAAATCAGAAGCTTGCCCTGGTCGATAAAAGTAACGCTGTCTGCGATTTTTTCAAGGTCGGAGGTTATGTGCGATGACATGAGAATGGAACGCTCGCCATCCTGTAAATACTCCATAAAAAAGTGCAGGATTTCATCACGAACAACGGGGTCAAGACCTGTTGTTGCTTCGTCCATCACAAGAAGCTCCGCATTGTGTGACAGTGCACAGGCAATCTGTAGCTTCATTTTCATTCCCTTAGAATACTCGCCGATTTTCTTTTTTAAAGGCAGTTGAAAACGTTCTAAATACTGTGCATAAACAACGTTATCCCATTGCTGATATATTCCTTCAAAAATGCGTGCCATATCCTTTGCATTAAAGATATCATGGAATGGTAGCTCATCAAAAACAACTGCGATACGCTGTTTGATTTCCTGTTCATTTTTCAGATAGTCAAGACCGAGGAGCTTTATTTCACCTGCGTCAATTTTTATGATGTTAAGCAGACTTCGGATTGTTGTGGTTTTTCCTGCACCATTCTGCCCGATAAACCCCATAATTGAGCCTTTGGGTACAGTAAAGCTGACGTTATCCAGCGTAAAACCGCTGTATTTCTTCGTTACACCTAAGATTTCAATTGCATTTTCGTATGTATGCATGGTTATTCTCCTCCGTTTACAAGGTCTAAAAGTTCATGAAGCTCCTGCATTGTAATCCCTGTTTTTCGCGCTTTCTCTCCGACCTCCATAAGCAGGGATTCAATTTGCTTAATCTGTTCTTCCCGAAACATCTCCAAATTCTGTGCTTTGACAAATGAGCCTCTCCCCGTGAATGATTCAATAAAACCATCACGCTCTAACTCTTCATAGGCACGCTTTGTCGTCATAAAACTGATACGGAGTTCAACGGCAAGGTTTCGCATAGAAGGCAACATTTCGCCTTCCGTCAGTTTTCCCTCCAGTATCAGCGTCTTGATTTGATTTGCAATCTGCAAATAGATTGACTGGCCGTTTTCATTACTGATGTTGATGTTCATATTTCGTGTACACTCCTTGGGATAAAGATACCTGAAAGCCTTCCGGACAGCTTCACATGTATAAATTGTATAACCGATATGTATACATTTATAACATTGACATTGCACCTTGTCAATAGGGTTTCAGAAGGTTTTCATGCAAAAAAAACCATCGCACTTAAATGTACGATGGCTTTTTTATCATATTCTGCTATATAGCTTTTGTCTGTGTCAGAGCTCCTACTTACTCTTGATAGCTGCCTGTGCAGCTGCCAATCTTGCAATGGGTACACGGAATGGTGAACAGGATACATAGGACAGTCCTGCATTGTGGCAGAACTCTACGGAAGAAGGATCTCCACCATGTTCGCCGCAAATACCAAGTTTAATGTCAGGTCTGGTCTTGCGTCCCTTCTCAACAGCTATTTCAATTAACTGTCCTACACCACACTGATCCAGTCTTGCAAAAGGATCTGATTCGTAAATCTTCTTTTTATAGTATTCTCCAAGGAACTTTCCAGCATCATCTCTGGAGAACCCAAAGGTCATTTGTGTCAAATCGTTAGTTCCAAAGGAGAAGAATTCTGCTTCTTCTGCAATCATGTCAGCAAGGAGTGCTGCTCTTGGAATTTCAATCATTGTTCCGATATGGTATTCAATTGTTGAATTCATCTCTTTCTTAACTAATTCAGCAGTTTCAACCACAACATCTTTGACATACTTTAATTCTTTCAGCTCGCCGACAAGTGGAATCATGATTTCAGGTACAATATCAAATCCCTTTTCATTCTTCACTTCAATTGCAGCTTCCATTACGGCACGAGTCTGCATTCTGGCAATTTCAGGATAAGTAACAGCCAGACGACAACCTCTGTGTCCCATCATAGGATTAAATTCATGAAGAGAATCACATACTGCTTGTACTTCTGCTGAAGTCATCTTCATTTCAACAGCCAGTGCGTCAATATCTGCCTGTTCTGTCGGTACAAACTCATGTAATGGCGGGTCTAAGAAACGTATGGTAACCGGCTTGCCTTCCATGACTTCATAAAGTGCTTTGAAATCGCCTTTCTGGAAAGGAATTAATTCATCCAAAGCCTTTTCCCGGTCTTCCTGTGTTCTGGAAAGAATCATTCTTCTAATCTTAGGAATTCTGTCGGGTTCAAAGAACATATGCTCTGTACGGCAAAGTCCAATACCCTCTGCTCCATATTTCACAGCGTTGGCTGCGTCAGCCGGTGTATCAGCATTGGTACGAACCTTTAATTTTCTAAAGGAATCAGCCCAACCCATCAGTCTTTCGAAGTTGCCACTGATAGAAGGTTCCTGCGTCTGAATATCGCCATCATATATTTTACCTGTAGAACCATCCAGAGAAATGTAATCACCCTCTTGATACGTATGTCCACCCAGTTCAAAGACTTTTTCTTCTTCATTAATATTGATTTCGCCGCAACCGGAAACACAACAGGTACCCATACCTCTTGCTACTACTGCTGCATGAGAAGTCATTCCGCCTCTGACTGTTAAAATACCTTCAGCGGCATGCATACCTTCGATATCTTCAGGGGAAGTTTCCAAACGTACCAAAATAACTCTTTCGCCCTTCTCATGTGCTTCTTTTGCATCTATTGCTGTGAAATAAACCTTACCTGCAGCTGCACCCGGTGATGCTGGAAGTGCCTGTCCGATTACGGTTCCTTTCTTTAATGCATCCGGAATAAAGGTCGGATGTAACAGCTGATCCAATGCCTTTGCTTCAATACGAAGAACTGCTTCTTCCGGTGTTATTTTGCCTTCATCTACCAAATCACATGCAATTGCCAGTGCGGCAGGTGCTGTACGCTTACCATTTCTGGTCTGTAAGAAGAACAGTTTTCCTTCTTCAATAGTGAATTCCATATCCTGCATATCGCGGTAATGGTCTTCCAGACGATTTGCAATTGAAATAAACTGCTCATAACATGCAGGCAAATCTTCTTTTAATTTGGTAATAGGCTGTGGTGTTCTGATACCCGCAACCACATCTTCACCTTGTGCGTTAATTAAATATTCGCCGTAAATGCCTTTTTCTCCAGTAGACGGATTTCTGGTAAATGCAACACCTGTACCTGATGTGTTACCCATATTACCAAATACCATAGCCTGTACATTGACTGCAGTACCCCAGCTACTTGGAATATCATTCATTCTACGATAAACAATTGCTCTTTCATTGTCCCATGAACGGAAAACTGCTTTTACAGCTTCCATTAACTGTACTTTGGGCTCCTGAGGAAACTCTTGTCCCATCTTCTCCCGATAAACAGATTTGAACTTCGCAATAATTTCTTTCATATCATCTGCTGTCAAATCAGTATCAAATTTTACCCCTTTGGATGCTTTCACATCGTCCAAGATTCTTTCGAAATAAGATTTAGGTATTTCCATAACAACATCTGAAAACATCTGGATAAATCTACGATAAGAATCATATGCGAAACGGGGATTTCCCGTTTTAGCAGCAAATCCTTCTACTGCCACATCATTTAAACCTAAGTTCAAAATTGTATCCATCATACCCGGCATAGATGCTCTTGCACCGGAACGAACGGAAACTAAAAGAGGGTTCTGTGTATCACCGAATTTCTTCCCTTGCTTTTTCTCCAGATCTGCTAAGGCACTGAAAATCAGTTCCTTTATTTCATCTGAAATCTGTTTGCCTTTTGCGTAATAATCTGTACAAGCTTCTGTAGTAACTGTGAAGCCCTGAGGAATCGGCAATCCCAAATTCGTCATTTCTGCTAAATTTGCACCTTTACCTCCCAGCAGATTTCGCATATCGGCATTTCCTTCTTCAAAAGAATAAACCCATTTTGCCATAATCACTTTTCTCCCTTATTTGTACTGAAGCTACCGATAAAATTGAAAAAACCTAGTCACTCGGTATATATCCGAACAAATTCAGATATGTACCGAGTGACTTATATACCATGAACATGCAATAAGCAGTTTGTCCATGGTATATTAATTGTACTCCATTGTACCGCGCTTCTTAATTTGTAAGTTTCAGATTTAACATCTGTAACTTATTCCCTAAAAAATATTATAACATAGTCTTTCATATCATGCACGATTTTTTAGTGCATAATTGTTGCATTTTTTGAACAATTTTATTGTTGCTTTGGAATAAACGAATCAAAGATATAACCATCAAACTTCTCTTTCGCCTTATCTAGTTCTTCCTGGCTTTTAATGGTCCATGCCATTGCCATATTATGATAAAGTTTATGACATAGTCGTCTGGAAAGGTTGCCTGCATATTTATGATTATAAGCAACGAAATCCGGTTTTGTAATAAAGTTCAATAGTAAATTTTGTAACAACAAATACAAGGTTCCCTTAAACTCTCCTGTTTTGCTGAATCCATCGGCTAACTGTCCTCTGATTATCTCTTTATGATTTCTGCGATACCATAAAACTGCCAGCGGATTAAAAGATTCAATACAATACAATCCCTGATAGTCACGCAATAATGCATCTGCAATCGGACAAACTGAAGTATCTGTCCACTCCACCTTCAGTTCCACGATTAACGGTACTTGTCCCTTCACCAGCTCAAGCACTTCTTCAAATCCGGGAATCTGTTCCTGACTGTTACACAGTCTCATTTCTCGAAGCTCACTAAATGTATAATCATAGACTTTGCCTTCCCGACCGCAAATACGTTCTAATGTGAAGTCATGAAAGACAACCGGAATCCGGTCTTTGGTCAACTGTACATCCAGTTCAATTCCATATCCCGCTGCTACTGCTTTGGCAAAAGCGGTCATAGAATTTTCAGGTGCTTCGCTTTCATTATTATGAAGTCCTCTGTGTGCATAATAACGCCCGATAAACTCTTTGCGTTCCTTCCAGTGACTCAGGCGTGGCATAATTGCCAACAAATACAGTATTGCTAAAACAATTAAAACAATTGCTACTATTTGTGCTAAATATAAGACTGTCATGGTGTACTCCCAGAAATTTTTATCGTAATAACAGGCACCGGATGCCTATATGTATAGCCATTTTAATCTTCTACATCAAAATTTTCAAGTACACTTTTCTTGATGTCAGGTCGTGCATCTCCGTGATGAACCTGTAGCATAATGATAAATGCCGCTATTGAGAACACTGCCGCATACGGGAAAAGAGTTCTGTAGGAAATATTTTCCAATAACATACCGGATAAAATAGGGGTGAAAATCTGAGCAGTCATGGAAAAAGTATAATAGGTTCCTGTAAACTTACCAATGTCAGCGCCCTTACTCATCTCCACAATCATAGGATAAGAATTGACGTTAATTGCTGCCCAGCCAATACCGATTACTGCAAACATTACATTAATCAACGGATGATAAGTACCGGCGAAGATACCTACGATATAACAGCCACTCATCAAGATAATTCCAATTAAAATAGTCTTTTTTCTTCCTATCTTACTGGACACGAATCCAATGGGTACATAACTGAGGATTGCTGCAACTGTCGCTACCATAAGGCAATCTGCGAAACCGCCGCCCTCCAAATGCCACACTTCTTTGGTGTATCTGGAAAAAGCAGTTGTCACTGCATTATAAGCCGTGAACCACAGGAAAATTGCTGCCAGCAAGAAGCACATGCTTCTTTTGACATCCTTCGGCATGGGTTTCTTCTCCCCCTGTGTCTTCTCCGTCTCTTCAATAACATCTTCTGTTTCTACAATAACGCCGGCTGCCTCTTCATAAGCTTTAATTTCAGCTTCCACTTTGGCTTTGACTTTCTTCTCATTAATGGTAATCACCAAAATACCGACTGCTATCACCATCAATGCGCCTACGCTGATAAATAAGGGTAAGTAATCCGGTCGGTCGCCTTTTCCGACTAAAAGTTTAATCATAATTAATGTATAAACACCACCAACTGCTCCCATTAAATTAATAATGGCATTTGCTTTACTGCGGAGTTTGTTGGGCGTCAAATCCGGCATCAACGCAACTGCCGGTGAACGATATAAGCCCATGGCAATCAGTAATACAAATAACGCTACTACGAACAGTACTAAATTCACCGATTGATCAGCTACAGGTAACAACATCAAAAAAATTACTGCAATAATTGTACCGACTACTATAAAAGGAATTCGTTTACCGACTTTGGTATCCATCTTATCAGAAATAGCACCAAAGATTGGCAGCAAGAACAATGCCAAAATGTTATCGCCCGCCATAATTACGCCTGTTACCGTTTCTTTTAATCCAAAAGTATTTTGCAAAATTAACGGAATAATCGTATCGTACATCTGCCAAAAAGCACAAATGGATAGAAACGCTAATCCAACGAAAATGGTTCTCTTGTAATTCAGTTTCATGTCATATCCTCGTTTCTACATAAATTTAGTAATATTTTATCATTATTTATATGAATAAAC